>JAAFHI010000343.1 GCA_013298335.1 Actinomycetota bacterium | reverse complement strand
CGGCGATGGTCATGGGCCGGGCGATGGTGGGCAGCGCGGTCAGTAGTTCAATCGTTCCCGTGACGCCGAAGGTGATCGTGTGCGGCGTATTGGTGTCGGCATTGGCGTCGATGATCGCCTGCCGGAGACTGCCCGGCCCGCTGTCGTCGAGATTGGTGACGGAAAACGCCGTGTTCGGAACGACATTATCTTTTTGAACGGCACTCGGTTGGCCGGACGCAGCCACGATCCGGTTCAACGGCACCAAGAGAAAAGGCATCAGAAACAGGGCGAATACCAGGATGAACCGGCGGTTTTTCAACATGCTGGAGAAGGATGGATTTTTCATAATGGTTCTCGCGGGTGGATTAAAGGTCGATGAGTGACGTCTCGGACGGTCTGGTGAAGGATTGCGCGCAGATCAGAACCGCTCCGTCCGGCAGTTCGAGGTGGTGGACCGTGCCGGACTCGATCCGGCGGAAGAGTTCGCGCTGGCTGATGCCAGCTTCGGCGGCGGTGGCTTCGGGACGCAGAAACGTCGTCTCGCGTCCGCAGACCGGACAGTCGGCGACAATCGGCGGTTCATCCGACGTGACTCGAATGATCTCCCGGGTCTCGATGACGGTACGGGTAATGCGTCTTTTCATGGTTGGTTTCCGGTCCGTTACGACGGCCGCGCCAGAAACCGGGGTTCGCCCCCCTTGTTTCGACCGGCCATCTGAATAGAATCGGTTGAAATTTCACTGAAAAAAATCGAATGGGTCGGTCGCCGGTTTCCACCTCGTTCCCGCCCCGCCGGAAAGGTGACCGATGCGGGCCCGTTTCGTCCTGAGAACCGACCAAGTTTTTTCAAAGATTTTTCAAAGAGCCCTTAAATGCAGTCCCTTCAACACAATGCGGGAATCCTTGAATTCGGCGAATTCTCCCTCGACATCGCCGAACGCCGCCTCGTCCGCCGGGGCGAGGCGATTCCGCTGATGCCGAAAGCCTTTGATCTGCTCGCGGTACTGGTATCGAACGAAGGGAAACTCGTCACGAAGGCCGAGTTGATGGCGCGGGTCTGGCCGGATGTCGCCGTCGAGGAATCAAACCTCACCAACAACATCACGCTCCTCCGGAAGACGCTCGGGAAGGAAGCCATCGAGACCGTTCCCCGGCACGGCTACCGGTTCACCGAGCCGGTGCGCCATCGGTCGTTGTCCGCCGCGGTCATCCCCGCGCCACCCGGACCGGTCACCATCGAACGCCACTCGGTGACCCGAATCGTGACCGAAGAGGTCGAATTCAACGATGAAATGCCGGTCCCCCGCCCGGCGCAGGACCTTCCGGCCCTCCCGGCAGGCGCCCCGCCTTTCCCGAAAATGTTCTTTTGGATCGGTGGAGTGGTCGGGGTGCTGCTCCTGCTGGCGGTGAGCACCCGCTTGCTGGTCCACACAAACGCTCCGCGCCAGCCCGAATTTTTCGCGCGGACCAGACAGGTCACCTTCACGAGCGAACCGGGACAGGAAATGCGGCCCGCCTTCTCCCCCGACGGCAAACGGGTCGCCTTCATCTGGGACGGTCCCGACGGCGACAATTTCGACATCTATATAAAGGATGTGGGCGGAACCGGAATGCGGCGGCTGACGACCGATCAGGCGTTCGACACCAGCCCGGTCTGGTCGCCCGACGGCACGTCGCTCGCCTTTCTCCGCAAACTCGAAGTCGGATTCGCGGTGGTTCTGATTTCCGCCGAGGGCGGCCCCGAACGGACGCTCGGCACCGCCACCGACGGCCTCGCCTGGACACCCGACGGCGGATTTCTCACGATTTCCGACCGTCCGCGCCCCGGCGCGCTGCCCCGGCTGCACCTGCTGGCGGTAAAAACCGGCCAGAAGCAGCCCATCACGACCGACTTCGACGCCCCCGGCGAGGATGCCCGCTCCGCCGTCTCGCCGGACGGCAAAACCGTGGCGTTCATCCGGTACTTCGGCGAAATCGGCGAGATTTTCACCGTCCCCGTCGGCGGGGGCGTGCCCCGCCAGGTCACCTTCGACAAGGCCCGGTGCGACAGTCTCGCCTGGTGGCCGGACGGGTTCGGAATCATCTTTTCTTCAACCCGCGGGGGCGAGTATGCGCCGTGGTGGGTCGCCCCGGACGGCGGCGCGCCGGTCCCGATTCCCGCGCTCGGAGTCCCCTGCCGCGACCTCACCATCGCGCCGACCGGCACGCGCATGGCCTACCGGCGGGTCGAGAGCGATCTGAACATCTTCAGAATGGAATTTTTTTCTACTAAAGCCGCGGACTGCATTCTGGATTCAACCCAGGTGGACGACAGCCCGCAGATTTCATCCGACGGCGGCAGGCTCGTTTTCACCTCGGGGCGTTCCGGCCACCTCGAAATCTGGACCGCCGGGCCGGACGGCAGGAACCTGACCCGGATCACCCACTTCGACGGCCCGCAGGTCGGAAGCCCGCGCTGGTCGCCGGATGGAAAGACGATTGTCTTCGACAGCCGAAAAATCGGCGAATCCGACATTTTTCTCGTATCGGCGGGTGGTGGAGACCCAAAACCGCTGACCGAAGGGACATCTCGCAATGTTCTTCCCTCCTGGTCGCGCGACGGAAAATGGATTTACTTCTGCTCCAACCGGAGCGGAACCAACCAGATCTGGAAAATGTCGCCGACGGGCGGCGCGCCGACGCAGGTCACTACCCACGGCGGATGGGAGGGATTCGAATCGCTCGACGGCACGGCCCTGTTTTTTACCAGGGGGCGGGATGTTTCGGGCATCTGGAAACGCGATCTGGCCACCGGGGCCGAATCGCTCGTCACGGAACTGTCGAAAGCGGGCCGCAACCGTTCGTGGTATCCGGGGCGGACCGGCCTCTATTTCATTGCCCGGACTTCCTCTTCGCCCTTGTCCTGGGGAATCAACCGGTACGAATTCTCCACTGGGAAGGTTGTTTTCGTTTCTCCGCTGAAAAGTCGGATCAACGCCAACCCCGGTAATCTGACGGTCACCCCGGACGAAAAAATGGGGTATTTCGTGCAGGAAACAATGACCGGCAGCGACCTCGTGCTGGTCGAAAACATCCAGCGGAAATAACCGTTCAGCGGCGAACCCGCCGGAGCCACATCGCGAATCCGGTGACGAAGAGCGTCGCCGGGGCCAGCGCCGTCAGAAGCTGAAACAGTTTCCCGACGATGCCGCCCGCCTTCCCCGTGTGCAGCGGATAGAAACTGTCATACACCCGGACACCCAGCGGCGCATCCTTGGCGTTCCGAACCGCCAGTACGTCGCCGCTGAACGCATCGAGAATCACCGAACTCCGCCCGTTGGGATGCCATTCGCCCGGTCCATGCACCCGGACCTGCACCGTATCCGCCGGTTTGTTCGGCGGGTTCACGAGCGTCGCCCGCGAACCGGGAATGGCGGCTTCCGCCCGGCGGATCAGTTCGTCAATCGGCAGCGGCGCGCCGGTCGCGGGCTTCGCGGCGGCGGGTGGCGGAAAATTGGGTTCGCCGAACAGCTTTTCCGTCCAGTGTTCGAGCGCCATCAGCGTTCCGGTCGTGGCGGTCAGGGTCAGCGCCGCCACTGCGACGATGCCGGAGACCCGGTGAATGTCGAAAAACATCCGTTTCCCACCGGCGACCGACAGGGCGCGAAATACATTGGCCGATTTCCCGCGCGGGAACCACAGCACCACCCCGGACACGCACAGAAAAATCAGGATCGTCCCGAAAACCCCGAGAATGACCTTTCCGGTTTCACCCAGCATCAGCCGGGAATGAAAATCGAAGACCCACGCCATCAGCGCCTTGTCCTGATTCCGCGTCCCGAGTTCCTTCCCGGTGTAGGGATCGACGAAAACCTGCACCGGCGCGGCCTTCGGCGGGCGGAGTTGGATCAGTACCGCCGCGTCGGGCGAGGCCGGAAGTCGCATGACCCGAATCGGCTGGCCGGGATGGGCGGATTTGACGGTGTCGAGGGCCGTCTGAAGCGGAACTTTTTCGGTTTGCGACGCAACTTTCATCAACGAGGGGTTGAGCGTGGCGTCAACTTCGTCGCGAAAGACCAGCAGACCGCCGGTCAGTCCGGTGACGAGCAAAAGGAGGCCGACCGCAACGCCGCAGAGCGTGTGGAAAAAAAGAAAAACACGACGAATTTTCATGGAAATGCACTAAAGCGAGCGAACGGGAGGTTCGTCAACCGGCTTTTTGGAAAAATGGCGAGAATCGAACGGAAAGGCGCGAATCCCTGAACCTCGGTTTTCAGGACTGACGCCTCCCCGCTCGAAACGCGGCACGGCGCGCTAGAAAATCAGGCGCGCGCCGAACTGGAACTGGCGTCCCGGATCGCTGTTGGAGATGCCCGCGACCGGCGAGAGAAAGGTCGTCGCCGGGGTTGCGCCGTTGCCGAACACGGCGTTCGGGCGAATCAGGTTTGACCGGTTGAACAGGTTGAACCCTTCCACGCGAAGTTCGAGCGAAACGTTCTCACGCAGGGCGACCCGCTTGGCGACCGAGAGGTCAACGCTCGCCTGAACCGGCCCGCGGAAGGAATTTCGCCCGTAAACCGCTCCGGTGGATGGGTTTACCGGACGGTCAACGACGTTGGTGTCGCCGTTGTTGTCAACGCCGGTGCGGGGATCGACCGGCAATCCCGACGCCAGCGTCACGACGGACGAAAGCTGAAACCTGAAGGGCAGTTCGACCAGTCCCTGCATGACGAAGCGATGCCGTTGGTGGAAATCGCTCGGCCCGCGTTCGAGCCGGTCGTTTCCGGACCAGTCGCTCGGCACGCCAGTGTTCGGCTCGCCGAAAAACATCGAGTCGGTCATGGCCGAGTTGTAGACGTAGTGGGCCTCAAACTGGTAGCGCCGGGCGAACCGGCGGATGAGGCCGAGGTCGAGCGCGTCATACTGGCTGTTGGCCGTGTTTTCAACCACGACGACATTGCGCGCCGCCACCCCGCCGAAGGTCGTGAAGGGCCGGGTCGCGTTAGCCGCCGAGGTCGAGCGCGACTGGCCGGGCAGCGTCCGG
>JAAFHI010001072.1 GCA_013298335.1 Actinomycetota bacterium | reverse complement strand
TCCTGATTCCGACCATTGGTATTGGAACCTATTTCACCCTGGCCGACTCGATTGCCATCAAACAGGGCATCTGGCGCTTCGACCGGAATCAGATTCTCGGCCTGCACCTCGGAACGGTCCCCGTCGAGGAAGTGATCTTCTTTTTTCTCACCAGCCTGCTGGTGGCCCAGAGTCTGGTGCTTTTTCTTCCCCAACGACTTCGAAGCTGAAACGAATCAGATTTCGATGGCGAACGTGTCTTCCCGATCATCGGACAGGGGATGTCCATCAATGGCCACGGTGAGGGGCCGGATCGTACGCGCAAACTGTTCGGGTGTCACATCCCGGCTCAAATTCGACATCAGGTTCTGGGTGATGGCATAGCTCTGGCGGAAGGATTCACGGGCAGCATCGGTTTGTCCGCTTTCCTTGAAGCACTGCCCGAGCCCGAGCAGGATGCGCCAGCGCCAGACCTGGGCCGTTTCATCGGTCAAACCCATTGCCTGTTGAACCAGTTCGAGCGCCTCGCCTGGATGTTTCTGATCCAGTTGCAGATTGGCCAGATCGAGCAGCGCCTCGCACTCGGCGAGCCGGTCGCTGATTCCCGACAAGAGTTTCAGGGCGGAATTGAAACATTCGGAAGCCGGAACGACTTCACCGCGTGCGGCGTAGGCCCGACCGACGGCGAGCAGGGTCGTTCCCTCAAGCTGCCGGTTGCCGATGCCGCGGGCAATTTCGAGCGCCTTCTGCCCGCACTCCATCGCGGCCTGGAGATCGCCCATTTCGCGGTAACACTCGGAAAGATGCGCCAGTTCGATGGCCTCGCTGCGCGGTCGGTTCAGATCGGCGGCAATCCGAAGGGATTCCTGAAAGTACTGAATCGCCAGTTCGTAGTTCCCCTGAAGCCGAAAGGCGTAGCCGGAAATACTGGTCGAAATCGACAATCCGAGCAGGTGATTCAGCCGTTTTGAAATCTTGCCGGAATCATCCACCAGGCCCACGGCCACCGCGAAATGCCCCTGCTTCAACTGAACGAACGCCAGTTCCCGCAGGGCCATGGCCTCGACCGAGCGATCCTTGACCGTACGGGCCAGCGTCAGCCCCTTTTCCATCGACTCAACGGCGCGGGCAAGCTGGCCAAGCCGGTCATACACCGTCCCGATCAGACACATGACCCGCGCCTCGGCCCGTTTGTCGCCCGTCCGGCGCAAGACTTCCAGGGCCTGCCGGCAATACAGCAAAGCCGATGAATATTCGCTCCGCGCTTCGCAAAGCTCACCAAGCGCACTCAGCGTTTTCCCGCGAATCTGCTCGTCGTTGAGCGGACGTGAGAGCGTCTGGGCCAGTTGAAGTTTCTTTTCCCCCTCGGACAGACTCCCGGTGCTGACGAGCAGTTGTCCGAAGTTCAGGTTCAAATCAACCAGCAGTCGTAATTGTTCGATGGAGATATTCGCGAACGAGGCGTGGTTTTCATCGAAAATGATGTCAACCAGCACATTCAACCGCCGCTCGGCTTCTTCCGCCCAGCCGTAATACTTGATGGCCTCGTCAACCGACCACGTCCGCCAGGCCTGATTCCCCGCCGAGGTGGCGTAGCGCAGGGTCTGCTGGTGTTCGCCCGCCTGGTAAAAATGGTACGCCAGCTTTCCGAGCACCCGTCCGGCCTGTCCCGAAGAGGTGTAATGCTTTTCGAGAGACTGTCCGACCAGATTATGCAGTGACCGACGACGGCGGCGGTTCAGCCGGGAATACAGCACCTTTTGCACCGTCCCGTGGCGGAAGCGGTAGGTGTCGTCCTCGCGGTCGGTGATTTCGGTGATGATTCCCTGCGCCAGTCCTTCCTCGACCGCATTGAGCAAATCGCGCTCTGATCGCTCGGTCACCGCCTGAAGCATGTCGAAGGAAAATTCGTCCCCGATGACCGCCGCCTGCGAAAAAACTTCAAGCGAACCGGGCGAAATCCGGCTGAAGGACGCTTCAACCACGTCAATGACCGATTGCGGAAGCGTAATGTCGCCCAGTGGCGGCAGTTCCCACCCGTCGCCCGACCGGACGATGTGATTTTTCTG
>JAAFHI010000250.1 GCA_013298335.1 Actinomycetota bacterium | reverse complement strand
CGCCGCGCGGGACCATCCCCATCCCCACCTGCAACGCCGAACGGCGACCGAGTTTCGCGGCGGCGAGCCCGCAGGCGACGAGCTTCGTGACGACCGCGAGCGCGGTGACGCCGAGCGCGAGCCAGATCGTGGTCGCGTTGCCGAAAACCTTCAGATCGAGCTGCATCCCGATGCCGACGAGAAAGAACGGCACCGTGAACTCCATCACCGCCGACGCCTGCCGCTGCAACCCGGTGTCGGCGGTTTCTTCCGACAGCGCGATGCCCGCCAGAAACGCCCCGATGATCGCCGCCGCGCCGAACTTCGCGCTCACCCACGACAGCCCGAAGCACAGAATCATCCCGACGATGAAAAACGCCTTCCCGACCTTCAACCGCTCGATGCCGGGTTTCATCCGGTGGACGATCCGCGAACCGAACACCAGCATGAACAGCGTGAAGACAATCGGAATCGCCGCCGTCAGGACCAATCCGACGTAGTTGATGTCGGCCTGCGTCGTGGAACTCACCAGACTCAGCACGATGAGGCCCAGAATGTCGTCGATCACCGCCGCGCCGAGAATGATCTGGCTCGATTTCATGTCGAGCATGCCCATCGCGCCGAGGACCCGCGCCGTGATGCCGACGCTCGTCGCGACCAGCGCCGCGCCGATGAACATGGCTTCCGGCGTGGGCGTCCCGAGCGCGTGCATCAGCCCGTACCCCGCCGCGAACGGCACAATCACCCCGCTCAACGCCACCAGCAGCGCGATTTTCCCCACCCCGAACAACGCCCGCGGATTGATTTCGAGACCGACCAGAAACAGCAGCAGAATGACGCCGATTTCGGCTATCGCCTGCGTGACTTCCGTCGGCGCGACGAGTTTCAACACGCTCGGCCCGATGACCACGCCCGCGATGATCTCCCCGACCACGGCGGGCTGGCGCAGGCGTTCGCAGATTTCCGCCGCCAGCTTGGCCGAAGCGAAAATCACGAAAAGGCTGAAGAGGATTTCGACCTGTCCGGTTGCGGTCGCGAGAATGGGCGTCATTTGAAAGCTCATCTTCAGCCACGGATTACACGGATTACACGGATTTCCGTTTTTTGAATTTGAATCCGTGTAATCCGTGTAATACGTGGCTAAAACAAAGTTGTACCACCAGGGTTCGTCGCGTATGTTTCCACAGGCTCAAGGCTTTCCAAACAAAATTCGAAGACGAGGACGTCCCGCGTGAACGTCAATCAATTTCTCGGGCTGGCCAGCCAGCGGGTGGCGGAGCTTGAACAATCCATCGGGCAGCTCAGGGGCGAGTATGCCAAGAACGACCAGCGTACGGTCGAACTCCAGCAGGTTCGGGAAACCGCGCTGACCGAACTCGCCACGGTCAACCTGCCCGGACTCGTGCCGCAGGCCATCGCCGAGGTCGAAACCCGCACCGGGTACGGCAAATTCCGTCAGATTGACCCGCTCGACTACAAGGCCCGCGAGCGCGTCAGGCTCTCGCAACTCATTGCAAACATTCAGGCTGACCCGAATTTCATCAACCGCGACCAGCTTCTCGATCCGGCGGCGGGCGAACTCACGCTCAAGGCGCAGCAGGCGAAACAGGAACTCGACCTCATCCAGTCGGCCATCGGGCGCTACGAAGCCGAGCCGGAATTCGTCTCGCTTTTCGAACGCGGCTACGGCACGGACGACTACCAGGAAAGCATTTTCAGCCTGCGTTACTACAGCGACTGGCGAAAGGGCGATGAAATCGTCGAAAAGCTCGGTGTCGAGGATTTCGCGGTGCTGCGCGCCGCCTACGAACCGCTGCGCCGGTCGCGCGACCTCTACGCGAAGGACTTTCAGGATGCCCAGGCCGCCATCGAGAACGTCCGGCGGCTGATTGCCCAGTTCAACGATGCCAGGGAACGGCTCGACAACCTCGCCCACTACGTACTCGAAGAATGCCGGACGGCGCTGCGGGAACATCTCGCCTACGTTGACCGGGAACAGCTTTTCGAATGGTCGAAGGGCGACCGCGTCCGCGAGGCGCTGGTGAAGAAGATTCACGGCATCGAAAAACAGCTTGAATACATGAAGAAGATGACGGAGCAGCAGTTTCAGAACGAAACCCGCGTGCTGTCGGAGGCGGTTCTCAAGATCAAGGGGAAAATCACCAAGTTCGGACGCCCGAAAAATGCCTACCTCACGCTCAACGATGCCGAGGTCCAGGCGTGGCTGGCCGATCCGCGGCAAAAACTCTCGGCGCGGCGCGAGCGGTTCTGGCGCGACTACGACCGGGTGGCCTACTACGACCGCTACGATTATTACGACTACACCCGCGACATGCTCTGGTGGGATCTGATGACCGACGGTCGGGTGGACGGCAATTTCATTCCCGAAGTCTACGATTACCACCAGCAGAACCCGAACTACCACTGGGATTCGGGCACTGCCCAGCCGACGCCGTCGCCCGACTACGGCGACATTCCGGGCGGCGTGGAGGTGTCGTAAACGATGCGCTCCCTGACCGTCGTCGCCTATGCCGTCAACGGCGCGGGACTCGGCCACCTCACCCGCGTGCTCGCCGTGCTCCGCTGGATGCGCCGCATCGCCAAATGCGCCGGAACCCGCCTCGACGCCTATGTTCTGACCACGTCGGAAGCGAGCGATCTCGCGCTGCGTGAAGGGTTTGCGGCGTTCAAGCTGCCGTCGAAAACCGCCATTCGCGACGCCGAAATTCCCAAGGAAGACTATCTGCGGCTCGCCCGCCAGTGGATATGGCACAGCGTCGGCCTGCTCAAACCGGATATTTTACTGGTCGATACCTTCCCCGGCGGGACGTTCGGCGAACTCGGCCCGGTGCTCGACGTCCCGGCGAAAAAGGTGTTCATCCATCGCGCCGTCAAGGACGATTTCGCCCGACTCGACGGGTTCAAGGCGTTTCTGCCCCTTTACGACCGGATTATCGCCATCGAGGAACCCGGCGCGGCGCCGACCGGGCTGTATGACGGTTTTGAATGGCGCGTCCGCAAGGTCGGGCCGATTCTCCTGCGCGGACGCGACGAACTCCACGCCCGCGCGGACGCCCGGCGACGGCTCGGCATTCCCGATGAGGCGTTCGCCGTCTGGGTCGGCGCGGGCGGCGGCGGCGATCACACCGCCGAACGGACACTGCGCTCCATCGCCGACTTTTTTTCCGAGAAAAACGACTGCCACCTCGTCATCGGGGCCGGGCCGCTCTATCGGGGCGAGCCGCTGCGCGGGCGCAACCTCACCTGGCACACGGAACCGCTCGCCGCGCTCGATTTTCCCGGACTCGACGCCGCGCTTTCCGCCGCCGGGTTCAATTCCTTCTACGAACTGCTCAACGCGGGCATTCCGTCAGCCTTTTTCGCGCAGGAAAAGATTGCCGACGACCAGTTGCGCCGGATTCAGGCAGCAGTGGATGCCGGGGCCGCGTTGTACATCACCGCCGATTCCACCGGCGAACTCTCCGACGACGCGCTCGACTTCGCCATGCGCCGCCTGACCGATGACGCGAGCCGAACCGCGCTTTCGGAAGCGGCGGCGACATTCGTTCCGACCAACTTCGCCCGCGAAGCCGCCCGGCTGGCGCTTCAGGTCGTCATCGACCGCCACGAACTCGACGACGCCATGGAACTCGCCGCGCCAGAGTTCTTCGATCTCATTGAAAGAGCACAGGTTGATGGCGAAACGCTCGAACGGGCGTTGAAATGGTTCGATGACGCGGACGACCTTGCGGGCGATGAGCTGACCGTATTTCTCGCAAAAATCCTCGACGGTCCCGCCGGTGGCGACCGACTCAACGGGTTTCTCGCCTTCGCCAAACGATTTCCGAAACCAACCGACGAGCATGAATGTGAACAACTGATCGAAAGCTGGCTCGTTATTCAAGATGCACTGACCGCGTTCAACAATCCGCGCGGAACGGCCACGTTTCTGCGTGACCTGCCACTGACGCGCCGCGCTGATCTCGAAGCGCAAACCATTGCGCTGGAAGAGTTTTTGAAAGCCGTTCACGCGGGCGGCGAAACGATTTACCGGGCCCAGGCGCTGATTGACCGCCACCTCGACCCGTCGCTCGGCGACCGCGCGCTGCTCGTCGCGCTCGAAAAGGCCACCGAGGAGGTCCGCGATGAACAGCGCCTCTGATTCGCTCAAAATCACCCGCAAACTGCGGATGACCGGCATCGCCGAGGGGCGCGTGCTGGTCGGGCCGCAGACCGTCCACCTCGACCTCGCCAACGGCTGCAACACCAACTGCACGACCTGCTGGGACCACTCGCCGCTGCTCAATCAGGCCCGACCCGTCGAATGGAAGCGCAAACAGTTCGATTTCGACACCTTCACCGACCTTGCCGACGACCTCGCCGGGATGAACTCGGTCGAGGCGGTGATTCTCTCGGGAATGGGCGATCCCTTTGTGAATCCAACGATTTACAGGGTAATCGAACGCTGCAAACGATCCGGCTGGCACGTCACGGTGCTGACCAACGCGCTGCTCGCCGACGCCGACCGGGTCGCCGCGCTCGGCACCGACATGCTGCTCGTTTCGGTCAACGGCGTGAGCGCGCGGTCCTACACCGCGTTTCATCCGAATCTGACGGCGCGCGATTTCGAAAAACTCCAGAACCTGCTCGACCGCTGGCGGACGCTCGGCACGCCCTTCAAGCACGTTCAGGTCATCAACCGCGACACCGCGGATGAACTCGTCGAGATGGTCCGGTTCGCGGCGAACTTCGGGGCCGAAAGCATCACGTACAAATTGGCCAGCCTCCGCGCCGGGACCGAAACCTGCGCCATCACGGAGGCACAGCGCACGGTTTTACTCGAAAAACTCGTCCCGGAAGCCAAGACAGAGGCCGAACGGCTCGGCGTCGCGACGAATCTCGACGTTTTCGAGGCGCAACTCGGCGCGGGCGGACGCGCCACCGCCCCGATTTCCGAAATCGGCTGCTTCATGGGGTGGTACTACTCGCGGGTCACCGTCGAAGGCAAAATTCTCTACTGCTGCTCGACCGAAGTCGAAGTCGGCGACCTCGCGCGCGGGACGTTTTCCGAACAGTGGTTCGGCGCGCAGTGGAACGCCGTGCGCGACCGGCTGATGCGCGGCGACTACTATCCGAACTGCAACCAGTGCGGCAAAGTGAACCAGAACGTAAAAATCGGCGGAAAAGTCCGCGAACGCTTCGGCGAGGCGACGTTTCTCGCCCGCACCGGACGGTAAGCAAACCGGAAACTCAACCGTGTCCCTAGCCCGACCGTGAGGGAGGGCGCATGGTGACGCCCTCCCTCACGGTCGGGCTAGGGACACATTCATCGGGGCCTATGCGGACACCGACCATCGAGTGGCAAACGAACGGGTTGTGCAATTACGACTGTTCGTACTGCATTCAATCGAAGAAATACCGGCAGGGTCACCCGACCGACGCGGAACTCGACCGCTTTCTCGACTTCTTCGCTGCGCTGCCCGGCGTCTGGGAAATCAAGATGTCTGGCGGGGAACCGTTTGCGTTCAAAGGCTTTATGAACAAGGTCATTCCCGGATTGGCACGCCTGCCGCACCGGGTTTCCGTCCTGACGAATTTTTCCGCGCCGTCCGGCGTGCTGCGGAAGTTCGTGGACCTCGTCGGCGACCAGCTCGCGGTCGTCTCGGCGAGCCTCCACCGCGAATTCACCACGCCGGAGGAATTCATCGCCAAGGCGGTCGAGTTCAAAAGCTGGCTGCGGCCTGAAACGGCGTTCGTGGTGAACAACGTCCTCGTGCCGGGCACGGTCGCCGAACTCGCCTCCGTCCGCACAGCAGTCGAAACCGCCGGGCTGAAGTACTTCCCGCAGGTGATGAAGACCAAGCACGGCGTCTTTCAATATGAAGAAGCTGAACGCGACCGCGTCGTGGCGCTCACGGGC
>JAAFHI010000953.1 GCA_013298335.1 Actinomycetota bacterium | reverse complement strand
CGCGTGGTGAATCTCGTTCTGGTCGAACCCCGGGTCACCGCCGAACGCACCGGACACTGACGCGAAAGGATTGCCCTTGCGATTTGTATTCCCGCGCCGAATGCACTCAATCCGTTTTTCAAGACCGAATTCGGGAAAATTCCGATGGTCAAACCGACGCTTTTCCGGAAACGAAGCCGGCATTCCCGAGCCGCAATCGGGAACACGGGTACACGCCATGAATGCACGAACCAAGAATTCAATTTCCAACCTCGGTGAAGTGATTGCCCGCTTCGCGGTCTTCACCGGTTTCTGGGCGGTGATCTACTTCTATCTGTGCCTGACGGCCCTTGCCGTGGCGCGCGAACGCTGGAAGTTCGCGGTCGATCTCTCCGCGCTCGGAACGTGGTTCGGCGTTTTCGTCGCCGTTTCGGTCGCGCTGGGCATCGGCATCGGTATTGTCATGAACCTTTTCAAGCCGTTTCAAACGGCGTCGATGTCCGGCTTCTTCGGGGGAACGGCCAAGGGAACGACCGCCCAGACGCTGCTTTTTCTGCTCGCCACGGCCCTTTCCGGTACCATTTTCCTTTTCCTGGCCTACGCGGTTGGGCGCTGGACCGAGCGTCAATTCGGGTTTCGACTCGACGTGCTGAATGGCGTGTCGTTTCCCACCGCCGTATTGGCCGTGACACTCGAAAGCGTTGCCGTCACCCTGCTCGTTCTGGGAATTATCTACTTCGTCAAACGTCAATATTTGTCAATGAAAAAGTCATTCTGGTAATCAGGAAAAATGTACAAAAAAACGTGCGATTTTCATCTGCGGGCAAGCAGCGGGTCACCTCAATCGAAATGGGTGGCCCGATTTTTTTAAACTTTAAACCATTGAAACAAAATAGTTATCTTGATTAATTCCTCAAAGAAAAACCCATCATCGGAAATGATATTTTTTTGAAAAATAGTACCGAATAAATTCCCTTTTGAGACAACAACTCCGACTGCGATGACATCTCCTCCAGGAACACATTTTTCGTGAATTTCTTGCGAAAGAATGCGTTCGAGGAGGAAGTCATGAATATTCGGAAATATACGGTCCTCGGACTGGTTCTCGCCCTCGGTCTCGGCTTCGGGATCACGGCGTCGGCCCAGAACGACGATCCCTACGCCGTCTCAAGCTGGGCCGGAACCATCAATCTGGCCGACAACGGGACGGAAATCAGCCAGAACGGAAGCAACAACTGGCAACCGGCCTCGTCGCGGCAGCGCCTCAACAACGGCGACGGCCTGCGGACCTACGGAAACGCCCAGGCGGAGATGCTGCTCAACCCCGGCTCATTTCTGAGACTCGCGGGCAACACCGAAATCGAACTGACCGACGGCTCGCTCGACCAGATGTTCGTCACGGTCCGCCGCGGCGCGGTCATTTTCGAAATCACGGGCACCGACGGAACCGAACTGGTGGTTCGGGTTTCGACGCCGGGCGGTGATTTCTACATTTTGCAGGCCGGGGTCTACCGCGTTCAGGTCAGCAACACCGGCCAGTCTGAAATTCGAATCACCCAGGGGCAGATCGAACTCGCCGACAACGGCGGAACGCGAATCAGCGGTCGCCGGAGCGTGATTCTTCAGGCGAACGGCGTCGGGTACGGTAATTTCGGCGTGAATGATCGCGACGCTTTCGACAACTGGAGCCGGAATCGGGGAATTCTCCTGATCGACGCCAACAGTCGCCTGAACGATTATGACGCGCAGCAACTGGTCATCGGCTATCAGACCAACGGATCACGCGGTTTCGGCTACGCGCCGAACTTCGGACTCTGGATTTTCAACATCGGATTCGGCGGATACACGTTTTATCCGTTCTACGACAACTGGTCGTCGCCCTATGGCCGCCGCTATTCCTACGGCTACCGACTGCCCTGGTCGAGTTACCGTCCGGCGATCATGAACAGCTATCCCCAGTCGTGGCGGTATCGGAGACCCGGCTATTTTCGGGGACCGGTCCGACCGCGCCAGCCCGTGGCCTTCCCGAGATTGCCGGGACGGTTCAATTCGGGACCGGCCAACTACAACCGCCAGCCGGGCCAGCGAAATCAACCGGGGACCTATCCCTCGAACCGCAACCCCGGCACCCGGGACCGATATCCCACGACGCGCCCGACCGTTCCGACCAACCGGAATCCCCGGCCCCGCGACGGGTCGCCGAACCCGGTGAGGCCCGTTCCCCCGGCGAATACGCCGCGAGAACCAAATCGCGGGAACCGCAACAACGGCGGCACCCCGCCCAGACCCCGGCAGGATCAACGCGATCGGACCCCGAACGCGCCGGGAAGAGTCAAC
>JAAFHI010000602.1 GCA_013298335.1 Actinomycetota bacterium | reverse complement strand
TGATTTCGACCGTTTTCGGCGTGGACCGCCAGCCGATCGTCGAGCGCCTGCTCGCCGACGGGCTCAACGCCCGCTTCCAGTCGCAACTTCACAAGCTCGTCTGGGACCCGCAGGCGCGGGGCGTCTGAAGAGTTGAGAATTGAGAATGAAGAATTGAGAGTTTTCGGAATTGATGGCCTGAAAGTTCTGAATTCTCACTGACGCCAAAATTCTGAATTCTCCACTCTCAATTATCCCGAGACTTTCCAGTACCCGCTGTTCTTCGGTTTGCCGTCTTCGCCGGTTTCCACGACGCAGACCCGGTTGCGCTGAAGAATTGAGAATTGAGAATGAAGAATTGAGAGTTTTCGGAATTGATGGCCTGAAAGTTCTGAATTCTCAATGACCCCAGAAAATTCTCCACTCTCCACTCTCAATTCTCAATTCTGCATTCTCAATTACCCCGAGACTTTCCAGTACCCGCTGTTCTTCGGTTTGCCGTCTTCGCCGGTTTCCACGACGCAGACGCGGTTGCGCCCGCTTTCCTTGGCGCGATAGAGCGCCCGGTCGGCCAGTTCCAGCAAATCTTTCGGATCGTTGACGTCGGCGGGCATGGCGGCCACGCCGAGACTGATCGTCAGCTTGCCGCCGGGCTGCGTCTCGCGACCGGCGAAGGGATGCTCGGCGACGCGCTTGCGGAGGCGTTCGGCGAGCACCGCCGCCTGATTTTTCGGCGTGTTCGGCAGCAGGATGACGAATTCCTCGCCGCCGTAGCGGGCGAGAAAGTCGCTGCGGCGGAAGCAGCGGCCCATCACGCGGGCGAGTTCCTTGAGCAGCCCGTTGCCGGCTTCGTGGCCGTTGGTGTCGTTGTAGTGCTTGAAGCGGTCCACGTCGAAAAGGATCACCGACATCGGCTGCCCGTCGCGCCGGACGACCTCCCCCTGCCGCGTCAGTTTCTCGACGAAATATCCATGATTGAAGAGGCCGGTCAGCCCGTCGGTGATGGCGCGGTGGCGAGCGCTGTTGTACGCCTTGAGCATCGTTTCGAACTCGCGTTTCTGCGAGACGAGCGCCTTGACCCGCGCGACGAGTTCCTTGCGGTTGACCGGCTTGGTCAGAACGTCCGTCGCGCCGACTTCCAGCCCGCGCAGCTTCTCGGTCGTTTCCGGCGAGACGGTCAGCATGACGACCGGAATGTGCCGCGTCGTTTCGCGCTGCTTGATGATCCGGCAGAGTTCGAACCCGTCGCCGCGGGGCAGGGCCGCGTCGAGCACGATCACGTCCGGCAGCCGCCACGCCGCGCCTTCGAGCTGGGTCGCGTAAAGCTGCTCGATGGACGCGTCGGCGACCATCGGGACGACGACCTCGATGCCTTCGCCTTCCAGCACCAGTTTCAGCAGCTCGCTGATTTCGGAACTGCTTTCGAGAATCGCCACCATCGGACGGAAGCGCGCCTGCGCCGAGTGCCGGTGCGGCATCAGGAACGACACCCGGCAGCCGGTCTCGCTCTCGCTTTCGAGCGATACCCGCGATCCGTGCAGCGAAATGACCCGGTTGGCGATGGCCAGTCCGACGTCGAGCCCCGGCGTGGCGACCGCCGCCGTGCCCGATTGCGTGAGCGCCTGATAGACCCGCTGGCGCTGCTCGGCGGCCACGCTGGTGCCGGTGTCCTGCACGGCGATTTCAAGGTTCTGGATGCTCCCCGAGGCATAGACGACTTCGCCGGTCAGCCAGATCGTGCCCCCGGCGGGCGTGAACTTGAAGGCGTTGTCGAGCAGGTGCGTGAGCGCCTCGCGCAGTCGCTCCTCGTCGCCGACGATCAGTTCGCAGGCCGGATCGGGCGTGACCATCAGTTTGACGCCACGCCGGTTGGCGACCGGGGCGAAGGTGGCCTCGATGGATTCGAACAGCCGTCCGATGTCGAATTCGCGGACGTCGAGCGGTTCGTTGCTGCGCTCCAGCCGCGAAAGACTGAGCAGGTCGTCCACGACCCGGAGCAGGTCCTGCCCGCCGGTTTCGATCTGCTGAAGGAAATCCGCCTGGGTGGAATTGAACGAGCCGTAGGCCGTGTCCTGCAAGACTTCGCAGTAGCCGAGAATGGCGGTCAGCGGCGCGCGGAGTTCGTAATTGACGTTGGCGACGAACCGTTCCTTGTCGCGGTCGGCCTGTTCGACCGCCTCGGTGAGCCGCTCGACCGCGCCGCGCGTCGCTTCGAGGTCGCGGTTCGCCTCCGCCAGCCGCTGTTCGCATTCGGCGAGTTGCCAGCACAGACCGATTTCGTTGAGGAATTCCGACCAGAACGTCTCGGCGTCGCGCACCACGCGGACCAGCGCGTCGGCGTCGGTGTCGGGTTTCGCTTCGAGCAGCACCGCGCCGCACAGGAGATGCCGCGCGTAAATCGGATAGGCGAGCGCGAAGGGCGCGTCATCGGACGAAAACCGGAAGTCAGGCACGTCGGCGGGAATCACCACCACCGGATCGACCGGCTGGTCATCGAGCACCCGCAGCAGCATCGACTCGATGGTCTCGGCGGCGAACTCGGCGTATCCGGCGGCCCCCACCACGCAGGCCTGGCCGAGCGAGAACACGGCGAGCGCGGCGGCGGAAATCGGGCTGGCCGCGCAGAGTCCGGCAAGCGCGGCGTCGAGGCGTCGCACCATCGATTGCGAAAGAGTATCCGTGACCCACATCGCCGGGGGGGCGCTTCGGGCCGGTTGCGCAGACATTGTGAGTTCCCCTGAAACGGGAGATCCGGCGCGGCGGATGGTTGAAGAAGAGGACAATTACCGCGTCGGGAAATCGGGATTATGATTTCGTTCGTCGTTTGCCGCAAGCATGCCGCAGGCGGCGAAAATATCGCGGCCCCGCGGACGCCGCACAAACGTCGGCAAATCCTTTTCCTTCAACAGTTGCTGAAAGCGCGCGACCCGCTCCGGCGACGACGGACGGAACGGCAGGCCGGGGGCGGGATTGTGCGGAATCAGATTCACCTTTGCCGCGTTGCGCGCGCGCAGCGGCGCGAGCAATTTCAGCAGGTCGCGCGCGCAGGCGTCATCGTCGTTGACGCCGTCGAGCATGACGTACTCGAAGGTAATCCGCTCGCCTTCGCGCAGCGGAAATTCGCGGCAGGCGCGCATCAACTCCGAAAGCGGATAACGCTTGTTGACCGGCATCAGGCGGTCACGAAGTTCATCGGTTGGGGCGGAGAGCGACACCGCGAGGAACGCCCGGTCGGCCTCCCGCCCGAATTCCTCGATTTTCGGCACGATGCCGACCGTCGAAAGCGTCACGTGCCGCGGCGAAATGGCGAGTCCGCCGGGGTCGGCGGCAATCCGCAGGGCATCCATCACGCTGTCGTAATTCAGCATCGGCTCGCCCATGCCCATCATCACCAGATTGACGTTGGTCGGCGCGGTCCGGCCTTCCGCGACGGCGCGTTCGCGTTCATCGCGCAGGACATGGACGATCTGCCCGACGATTTCCCCCGCCGTCAGATTCCGCTTCAACCCGATGAGCGCCGTCATGCAGAACTCGCACATCATCGG
>JAAFHI010000257.1 GCA_013298335.1 Actinomycetota bacterium | reverse complement strand
CCAGTCCCGAAAGGAAAGCACGACCTCGGATTCCAGGCGACAGGCCGTCATTCCCTGCCACGCCACGAAAGGAGCGCCAAGTTCCGCAGGGTCAAGGGTTTGTCCGAAACGGGAAAAATCCAGGAGGAGGTCCGCGTCCTCGGCTGAAACATGCCGCAAACCGAAATGTTCGAGCAGTTGCGTGAATTGAGGGACAAGTTCCGCGATGGGCGCGATGAAGGTGAAGGTATTGAAACGGTTCGACACGGGAATTCGGTCCGATAGGCGAAGCAGCCAGCTTCGGGTTTTCCACAAAGATGGCGCAAAAGGAAAATGGGCTAGCGTGAATGGAGCAATGCACTCATCCACTTAGCCCATTTTGAAGCAATACTTGTGGTGAAAGTTACGGAGCCAGAATGCTTCCGGTGAAGGATTCGAGGATGCGCAAGCCCTGAATCTGCTTTTCGAGGCTGTCGAACTCCTTGAGTTCCGGTTCAACGAAAACTTTCTTCAATGACTCCGAAGCTTCGACGGTCATTTTTTGATCGAAAGTGGACATCGGTTTCTTCCTTTCTAGGAAATTGGAAATATCAAAATTTGGTTGCGTTCGGCATACAATGCCGGAGCACAACTTGAAACTCGTTATGAGGATTTGCATCCTCGGCAATCGGTCGTCCTGAAACTTCTATCCAGCAATGTAGCGCTGGTTTCCCGTCCTGAGCAATCTTTCCAGCACCCAGAAGGAGCGCGACATCATTTTCCAAAAGATCATTTCGGCGTAAAAGCCGGTAAATAACCAGTGAACGGACCAGACATTCACCAACACCAAGCCGCGGAATCCTTCGAACGACGGCGCGAGCGGTACGCGCAACCTCTTCAACATCCGAAGAATGTCGAGAACGTCCCCCTCGGATCCATCCCCTGTCAAGCAACCTGAGAACCCGTGAAAGCGAGTACGCTTTCACAAGTGGAATCAGGAGGCCAGCCAACGCCGTACAATGCACGACCAGCGGAAAACGGTAGCGGAAAAGTGTCCGCAGAAAATGCGCCGACCTGATCCTCATCACGCTCACAAGGACCGCTTACGTGAATGCCGCCCGGTATTCATTTTTCAACGATGCGCCGATACTAAATCAAGAATACGACCGGTTCAAGCAAATTTCCAGCGGAAGGGTTAAAAATGAATGAGCCTTCACGTAAGACGTTTCCAGTCGAAAAAAGACTTAATTTCTGGTCCGGTAACGGCGATTCCCCTTATTGCTGACATTCTCGCTACGATACTTATTCCGCCCTTTTGTATTGGCCATCTCGCCAGCATCGGGCGTTGTCCCCGGAAGCGAGAGGCGATCCTTGGGCGAAAGTGCATTGTAGGCGACTTCAAACTGGGCACGGGTACCGACGGGGATTCTCAGGTTGAATCCTTCCGGGGTCACGTTGCGCTTCAGTTCGGGGTTCAGTGAACGAAGGGCGTCCGGAGAAACTTTCAGGAGGTCGGCGGCAACGGCGAGCGCCGTCGAGGAAGACGTCCGGAAGGTATCGAACTGAAGCGGTGCTTCCGGAGTAATGCTGAAGCCGAACCTCTTCTGGTCTTTCGCGACCGCAATCACCGCCAGAATGGCCGGGACATAGTTTTTGGTTTCGTTGGGAAGCAGTCCACGCTGGTGCAGTTCCCAGAAATCGGCGTATCCGCAACGGGCGATCGCCTTTTCCACGTTTCCTTCACCGCAATTGTAAGCGGCCATCGCGAGCAGCCAGTCACCCGCGAAGTAGTCATGCAGGAACTTGAGATATTTGGCGGCGGCGCGGGTTGAAGCTTCCGGGGAGCAGCGCTGGTCAACGAAACTGTCCTGACGCAGCCCGAATCGGGTGCCGGTTCCCGGGATGAACTGCCAAATTCCCTTGGCGGCGGCAAAGGAAAGTGCGTTGGTCTGCCAGACCGATTCAACCTGTGCAAGCCAGATCAGGTCGCGCGGAACGCCTTCCTCGGCAAAAATCTTTTCCGCCATCTGCCGATAGCGACCCGACCGCGCCAGCCCATGCTCCATCGTCTTGCGGCCACGGCCATTCGTATAGAAATTGATGAACTGGTACACCTCGGACGTCACGGTGAACTTGAAGTCAAAGCGCGTCAGGTCGAGCTGGCGGGAAGGCAGGCCGCTCAGGCTGCTGACGTCGATGTTGGCAAGTTCGTCACGGTAGGAGCCGACCGCCACTTCCGAGTTCTTCTCGGCGACCGCTTTGCGGACACCCGCCTGGAGAAGCTCGATCCGGCCCCGCAGTTCAAATGCGTAGGTCTGAACGTCACGCTGGGCGCGGAGTTCGGGCGAGGCGGAAACGACGACGTCGACCGCGGCCTTGAAGGACTTCTGCGCTTCTGCGAATTTTCCTTCGCGGAACGCCCCCTCGCCTTGCTTGTAATACTGCTCGGCGGTGGCGATCAACGCGCGAACCGCGGCGTCGGCACTGGCGGAAGGAACGTTCGGCAAGGTTGCCGGCTGCTGAACCTGCGCGGAAGCATCAATGGTGAACCCACACGTAGCAAGCGCACAGGCAAACGAGGCAACACAAAGGCGAGTCCGAAAAGACATGCGGCATCTCTCCTGAAATCCAAAAATTGTTTACGCTTCACAAAAGCGAGCAGAACCTTAACGGGAAGAACCGCTGGTGCGCGGAACTGTTCGGGTAGGATCAAACAAACCCAAGTTCTGCCGTGTAATTTAAGGTTCTTATAGCATCCGCTTTTCCGATGTGTCAAACCGGGCGACAAGTTTCCTGAACCTTTGAATATTTTTTCAGCGCGGCGGCGCGGCGGCCTGAATGACCGTGATGGCAATCGCATCGACGATATCTTCAGCCTTGCATCCCCGCGACAGGTCATTGGCCGGCTTGGCAAGTCCCTGAAGAATCGGCCCGACCGCAGTGGCTCCAGCCAGTCGTTCGACCAGTTTATAGGCGATATTTCCCGATTCCAGATTTGGAAAAATCAACGTGTTCGCCTTCCCCGCCACAAGGCTTCCGGGGGCTTTCTTCATGCCGATGTCTGCAACCAGGGAGGCGTCCGCCTGAAGCTCTCCGTCAATAGAGAGTTCGGGACGCCGCGCCCGAGCGGTTCGGGTGGCTTCAATGACTTTCTCAACCAGCGGGTGCTCGGCGCTTCCCTTGGTTGAAAAAGACAGCAGGGCGACTCGCGGCTCGACATCGAGGAACGTCCGGCAGTTGTCGGCGGAGGCGATGGCGATTTCGGCCAGTTCAACCGCGGATGGATTGATGACCACCCCGCAGTCGGCAAAGATGAAATTCCCGCCCGCGCCGAACCGGTCGTCCGGAAGCGACATGAGAAAGAAGCTGGAAACGATTTTGTAGCGGGGCGAAAGCCCGATCACCTGAAGCGCCGACCGAACGGTTTTCGCCGTCGAATGCGTCGCCCCGGCAACCGACCCGTCGGCCACCCCCAATCGCACCATCATGTTTCCGAAATAGAGGGGATCCTTGAGATGCTCGCGCGCCTCGTCCAGGGAAAGCCCCTTGGAACGGCGCATCTCGTGGAAGACCTGGGCGAATTTCTCCAGATCAGGCGAACGCTTTGGATCAATCACGGAAAAAGCGCCAATATCGACACCCGCGCCACGCGCCGCCTCGGCGATCCGCTCGGTATTTCCGAGCAGGGTCACCTTCGCGATGCGTCCGGCAATGCACGCCTGAGCCGCCTGCAACGTCCGGACATCCTCGCCCTCGGGAAGCACGATGTGCTTCGAAAGCGTCGCAGCCTTCATCCGAATGGATTTAAGAATCTTCATCATGCCCTCTCGTCATTCCGCATTCCGCACCGAACCAATGGCAGCAAGGATGCTTGCCAGCCAATCCGAGGCGGGAATCGTTTCCTGCGAACTGTCCGCCATTGAGCGCAAGGTCCATTGGCCGCTCTCAAGTTCATTCTCGCCAAGAATGAGGGCAAATCTGGCCTTCAGTTTGTTTGCCAGCCGAAGGGCACTCTTGGGACTCCGTTTTTCGAAATCGATGGCGCAGGCAATCCCCGCCGTACGGGCCTCACGAGCAAGCAGTAATCCCTTCTCGAAAGCCGCCGCCCCGAGATGGACGATAAAAAGATCCGGACGCCCCGGGCCGGCCGTCGTTTCCGGCAGGGCCATGACGATTCGATCCAATCCAAGGGCAAAACCGAAACCCTTTGTCGGCGGGCCGCCGAGTGTTTCAGCCAGCTTGTCGTACCGCCCGCCCCCGAGTAGCGCGTTCTGCGCACCGATGGCATCCGAGAAGGACACGACCTCGAAAACGGTTTTGGTGTAGTAATCCAGACCACGCACGAGACGCGGTTCGATTCGGAACCGAATGCCCCGGCTTTCCAGATACCGGCACACCGCCTCGAAGTGATCGCGACATTCGGTGTTCAGCAGTTCGATCGTCGAGGGAAGGTTTTCTATAAACGGCTGATCCTCTTCGGCTTTTGAGTCCAGAATCCGTAACGGATTGGTTTCGTACCGCTGGCGCGTCGCCTCCGACATCAAATGAATCTTGTCGGCCAGTTCCCGCCGAATCATTTCGACGAAACGAGGACGGCATTCCTCGTCACCGACCGAGTTGATCCGCAATTCGGTATCTCCGATTCCCAGTTCGGCCAGCAGTCCCATCAACATCTCGATGGCCTCGGCGTCAATTGCCGGATGGTCGTTCGATCCGAGCACTTCCGCCCCGACCTGGAAGAATTGGCGAAACCGCCCGCGTTGCCCGCGTTCCCGTCTGAACTGTGGGCCGATGTAGAACAATTTCACCAGATCGGATTTGGTCCACATCTGATGCTGAATGTAGGCCCGAACGACCGGGGCCGTATTTTCGGGCCGAAGGGTCAGGCTTTCGCCTTCATGATCGTCTCCCCCACGATCAAGCCAGGTAAACATTTCTTTCGACACAATGTCGGTTTCCAATCCGACACCGCGCGCAAACAACTCCGTTCGCTCGAAAATCGGGGTTCGAATTTCCTGAAAGCCATAGCGATGAAAGGACGCTCGAGCAACGGTCTCAACCCGTTGAAACGCATGCACGAACGCGGACGGGTCATTCGAAAAGTCAGCGGGAAGAAGGTCACGGGTATACTGAGGAACTTGAATCATAGGCCCGAATCTAAACCAACCGAACGGCTACACGCGAAGGAAATTTCCAACTCTGCGGAGCTTTCAAGTTAGAAAATTCAAATTCTTGGACAACCGGCAAAAGCCAAAGATCACGTCAAACCAAGTAAATAAAGGATTTATAGATTTTTTTGTCCATTGCCGTATGACAGGAACAAGAATTGCTAATTATGAGGGGGTTCTTAAAAACCATTTCCAGAAACCCAGAGAGAAAGGAATAAAAGCTATGACTGGTATGAAGCATACCGGATCGAATGCTACCGGATTTTTCCGTTGGTTCCGTTCAGCGGGAATCCTTGCGGCGTTTATTGGCTTATTCGCCGTAAGTGCTTTTGCCCAGACTGAAACCGGGCAAATCACCGGAACGGTGAAAGACCAGAGCGGCGCCGTCATTGGCGGCGCAACCGTCACAGTCACTTCCGCGGGCGGCTTTATTCGCACGACGAACAGTAATGAGCGCGGCGAATACGTCCTCACCAACCTTCAACCCGGAACCTACGATGTTAAAATCGAGAAAACGGGATTCGCCAATCAGACCTCCAAGGCAGCGGTCACGGTTGGGAGCCGTGTGACGGTCGACGCTTCGCTCGGTGCCCAGGGCAGCATCGACATCGTCGAAGTCACGGGTCAGGAAGGTATCCAGATCAATACCGAAACTCAGG
>JAAFHI010000055.1 GCA_013298335.1 Actinomycetota bacterium | reverse complement strand
CCGACACAGGCCGATGTCGATGCGTTTCTGGCGCTTCTGAACGCTGAACCGGACACCGGCGTGGGCTGGATCGATCTCGGTCTGCAATTTTCACACTGGGCGCGGCGGCGGGGATTCCGCGTCTAAAAAGTAAAAGAAAAAAAAGCCACGGATGACACGGATTTCACGGATTCGGAAGTCAGGAAGCCACCGCGTGCGGCTGGGTTTTCGGCAGCCGGATGATGAAGGTCGTGCCTTTTCCCCGCGTACTCGCGACTGAAATCTCGCCGTGGTGATCTTCGATGATCTTGCGGGTGACGGCGAGTCCGAGTCCGATGCCGGTTTCCTTGGTCGAAAAATAGGGATCGAAAATCTGTTCGAGGTTTTCCTCGGGAATGCCCGTGCCGGTGTCGGAAACGGTGACGGTCTGTTCGTCGAAGCGGTCCTCGACGCGGAAGATGAGGCTGCCGCCGCCCGGCATCGCCTGAACGGCGTTGATGGCGAGGTTTGAAAAGCAGGATTTGAGCAGTTCGACGTCGGCCTCGACGGGGACGCTGCCGGTGTCGTCGGTGCAGTGCAGCCGGACCTGCTGTTCGTCGGCCTGGGCGCGGATGACCTGAAAGACGCCTTCGATGAGTTCGGCGAGCCGGATTTTCTTGGGGGTGATCTGGGCCGGGCGTCCGAAGCGGAGCACGTTGGTGACGAGCGTGTTGAGGCGGGCGATTTCGTCCTTGACCGAGGCGGTGAGGCGGTCGAAGGTCTCGCGGTTGGCGGTTTCGGGCGGCGCGAACCGCTTCCGGATGTGATCGACGGTCAGATTGATGAAGTTGAGCGGGTTGCGGATTTCGTGGGCGATGCCGGAGGCGAGGCGACCGATGACGGCGGCGCGTTCGGCCTGGTTGAGCCGTTCTTCCAGTTCCTTCATTTCCTGAAGTTGCGCGACCATCTGGTCGAAGCGGTCGGCGAGCTGGCCGATTTCGTCCTTGCGAGTGAGGTTCAGCCGGACGGTCAGGTCGCCGGTCGCCACGCGGCGGGTCGCCTGCGCGAGGCGGTTGATGGGCGCGGTGAAACGCCAGACGAGGGCGACCGCGACAAGGAGGGCGATGCCGAGCGCGCCGCCGGTCGCGAGCAGGCGGTTGCGCGAGGTGTCGCCGATGGTGTCGGTCAGGGTCTGCGACGACATCACGACGACGACGTGATTGAGTTCGGGGCCGTTTTTCCCGGCGGCCTGGAAGGGAATCACGATGGTGCGGGTCATGGGTTTCGGTCCCGCCCCGCCGAGGTCCATCGGGTCGCCTTCGGTGACGAGTCGTCCGTTGCCGGGCAGGACGATGCGGCGACCGCGTTCCGCGCGAAGGCTGCTGTCGGTGATCTTCCCGGTCGAATCCACGATGAGAATGCGCCGGATGTTCTGGGTCTGTTCGGCGCTGAGGTGGCGCGACTTGATGAATTCGTCGAGATAGTCGCTGGTGCTGATGCTCTGGATGCCGAGTTCGACCGCCTTGGTGAGCTGTTCGGTCTGCTGCTCGACCTGCGCGAAGATCTGGCGTTCGGCGCGGCGATTGAGTTCGAAGAGGACGGCGACGGTAATGCACAGCACGGCGGCCATCAGCGCGGTCAGGCGGAAGCGCAGGTCGAAATAAACGGGCATGCGGACTCCGAAACGGGTGACTTGCGGATTTGGATACGGAACGGGATGATTGCCGCCCAGCGTGTCGTTGCACAAGTACTCCGTAATATCCACATTTGAACCGGCGGTCGCCGCTTCCGGCCCGTCGCCCATATCCGATGTCAGGTTCACCGCGTTTCTCCCTTTCTCCGGCCCGACTCTTCCGCCTGGGGTTGTTTCCCCTCGGGTTCGTGTTGCGCGTGACGAACTGGCTCGGGGTTTTCACGCCGGTCGGCGTGCTGCCCGAAAGTACCGACTCCTTCTTCCATCTCCGGCGGATTCTGGCCGCTGTCGCCCATTTCCCGTTCGTTCCGGATACCGATCGCTACCTGAATTTTCCGGACGGGGGCCACACCTACTGGCCCTACGGGTTCGACCTCTTCTATGCCGCCTTCATCAGGCTCTGCACGTTTGGAATGGCCGACGACTGGTGGGGGACCGCGCTCGCCTCGGTGCTGACGCCGCTCGTCGGGGCGGTGACGCCCCTGCTGGCGTTTACGATTGCCGAAGAACTGGGGGGAATCCGGGCGGCGGTGGTGGCCGGACTGCTGGCCGCGGTACTGCCGCCGCTGGTTGAAGTTTCGATGGTCGGGGTGATTGATCACCACGTGTTCGAGGCGCTGTTTCTGGGGTTCTACCTGCTTGGAATGGTCCGTTTGATGAAACGGGTGGCGGACCCCGACACCGGGCCGATTCCGCTGGCGTCCGCCATCGTCACCGGATTGCCGCTGGCGGGGGGAATGCTATTCACGACCGTGTTCCCGATCATTCTGGTGCTTCACTTCGGCGTGTCGGTTCTGAACCTGTTTGTACTGCGGCGCACGCCCGTCGTTCGGGCCCGGGCGCTGGCCGCCGGTCTCTGCGTCTGGGCCATCGCGGTGGTGACCCTCGCACCGTTCGTGGCCTCCCGCTTCTTCGAGCCTTCCGGCGTAAATCCTTCTTTGACAATCGGCTGGATGGTTGCCGCCGCCAGCTTTCTGGTCACGTTCTGTGCCCTGGTTCCGCTGGGCGGGCTGACCGCCTTGACGATTCCCCTGCGGTGGGTGGTCGGGGTGGGAGCGGTCATCGGCTTGATTGCGCTCCCGCGCCTCGATGTAGACCCGGTCTTGGGATACGCCTCCTATGGGAACCGCTACGTGTTCTCATCAGATCCGCTTCTCGGCGTGATTCTCGAAGCAGCCGGCCTCTGGACGATGGGGTGGAAAGGGCCGTTTTTCACCGGGACGGGATTGGTACTCCTCTATCCCGTGGCCGTGATCTGGCTGTTTCGGGACGGCCTGCGGGGCGATGTCGCGCGGTTGACGGTCGTCGCCGTGAGCCTCGCGCTGACCGTACTGGCCGTCAAGCAGCTCCGGTTCTGCAATCTGGCGGCGGGGCCCTACGCGGTCGTGACGGCGCTGGCCGTCTGCCGGATTCCCGCGCTCATTCGGCGTCCGGAGCACCTGGGGCGGATGAAACTCGCGCTGGCGGTCGGTCTGATCTGCGCCGTCTGGCCGGTGCTTTCGGTCTTTCGATTCTGGACGCCGACGGTCGTCACCGGTGACGGTCGTTTCATCGAACTGTTTCCGACGTTTCAATGGATTGCCGACCGTACCCCCCGGACCTCACCCGCCGGAACCGACCCCGGCGATTATGCGATCGCGGCCCGGTGGGATGTCGGACACTGGCTCGTCCAGATTTCGCGACGCCCCTGCCTCGGTTCGCCGATGACCTTTCCGTGGCACCAGTCGGGGATTCGGGAGGGAGCGGCCATTTTCTTCGCGCCGCCCGAGCAGGCATTGGAACTGATGCGCAAGCGGCGGGCCCGCTATCTGCTCGTGACGCCGATTCCGATTCTGGAAACTTCGCGGCTGGCCCGATGGAATGTGGCCACCAACACGATCGCGACGGTGACGGATGACGCGGAGCGGGCGGCGATACGAGCCGGAATCTACTCCCAGCTTCTCGGGCGGTATGGCGTCCCGCTTGGTTCTTCATCGCCCGCCGGGTTGCGGCATTTCCGACTCGTTCATGAAAGTTCTTCGGAATCGCGTTTTCCGGGAATGGACCGCCCGTTCGCCATGCTGTTTGAAGTGGTGCCGGGCGCGGTCGTGACCGGTCTGACGCAACCCGGCGCGACGGTTGGGGTCAGCGGACGGATTCGGACCGCGAGCGGGCGCCGGTTCGACTACGCGGATGCGGTGACGGCGGACGCGGCGGGGCGGTTCACGGTGGTTCTGCCCTATGCCACCGGTCCGCAGAAATATGCCGAAGTTGAAGCTCCTGAAGGGTTTACATTGACAACCGGTTCGGCGGCGAGGGGCGTCCGGGTCTCGGAGGACGACGTTCGGCAGGGACGGACGCTGGAGGTGGGAATCCTTTCGGGAGCGCAGGTGGCCAGATAGTCATTCCCGGGATGTGGTTCGCCTGGCGATGGCTTGCGGATATTTTTCGGTGACGGGATAATGCCGCCCCGCCCGGCCATCCAGGACTCCCCGCTGATTTCTTCACCATGACCACTTCGGCACGTTTCCATCTGACACCCGCCCGGCGTTACCGCCTGGCCTTGTTTCCGCTGGCGCTGATCCTGCGGCTGGGGAACTGGGTCGGCGTGTTCACGCCGGTCGGCGTCTTTCCGGAAGGGCCGGATTCCTACCTCCACCTGCGGCGCATCCTGGCCGCCGTGTCGCATTTTCCGTTCGTGCCCGGCACGGACCGGTACCTCAATTTTCCCGAAGGCGGACATACCTACTGGCCGTACGGGTTCGATATCTTCTATGCGGCGGTCATCAAGCTTCTGACCCTCGGAATGGCCGACGACTGGTGGGCCACGGCCATCGCCTCGCTGGTGACGCCGGTGGTTGGCGCCCTGATTCCGATGATCGCCTTTACCATCGCCGAGGAACTCGGTGACTGGCGGGCGGGGTTGCTCGCCGGTGTCATGGCCGCGTTTTTGGAGCCGCTGGTTTTACAGGCCACGGTCGGCATCATAGACCACCACGTTTTTGAAGCCTTTTTTCTGGGGTTGTACCTGCTGGCGCTGGCGCGGATGGCGAAGCGGGCCTCGGACCCGGACGCGCGTCCGGATTCGTTTCGCGGCGTGGCGGTCGGAATGGCGCTGGTCGGGGGATTGCTGTTCACGACGGTTTTCCCGTTCGTGCTGGGGCTCCACCTGGGGATGACCGCGCTGCTTCCGCTGGTGGTGCGCGGGGAGGCGCGGGGGCGGCTGCTCGACGCGCTGGTCCGGAGCTGGTGGGCAACTGCGGGGGGATTGGTGCCGTTCGTGGCCTTCAGGTTCTTCGAGCCGGAGGGGGTGAATCCGTCTCTGACCATTGGCTGGATGGTGGCCGCCGCCGGACTGCTCGGCGGAAGCGTCGCCCGTTCGGCGGTAAGGGGCGGGACGGTTCCGTTCCTGGGCCAGGCGATGATCGGCGCGGTGGCATTCGTCCTGGTGGTGGGGCTATTGCTGGACTACCAGCCGGTGAATTCCTATGCCGCGTACGGAAACCGATTTGTCTTTTCCTCGGACCCGATTATCCAGGGAATTAAGGAGACAGCCCCGCTGTGGCGTTCGGGACTGGTCGGTGTGCTGCGCGTCGGCACGGGACTGGTGCTGTTGTACCCCGTGGCCGTGGGCTGGCTGACCTGGCGTGGACTGCGCGGGAACGCGGCCCTTCTCGCGCTGGCCCTCACCAGTCTGGCGCTGGAGGCGATGGGGATCAACCAGTTGCGATTTCTGAATTTCGCGGCTGTTCCGTTTGTGGCCGTCCTCGGGGTGGCCGTGTTTCTCGGAGTTGATGAAATCCGGCGGCGGGAACGCCTGTCGGAAGGTCGGCTCCGCCTCGCCCTGACCGGTCTGCTGATTGTGGCGGCGTTGCCGAGCTACCTGATGCTGCTCTACATCCAGCAACCGAGAGTCGTTTCAACCGATGGACGGTTCGTGGAACTTTTTCCGACGCTTCAGTGGATTGCCGACCGGACGCCGCGAACCACCCCGGGCGGGAATGCTCCCGACGATTATTCGATCACGGCGAGGTGGGACCTGGGGCACTGGCTGGTGCAGATTTCGAAACGGCCCTGCCTCGGTTCTCCGCTGACCTTCCCGTGGCATCAGCGCGGCATCCGGGAAGGGGCGGTCATTTTTTTCGAGCCTCCCGATCGCGCCCTCGAACTGATGCGCAAACGGCGCGCCCGCTACATTTTGGTCACGCCGCTCTCCCTGACGCACTTTTTCACGCTTTCCCGGTGGGATATTCCCAGCAACACTGTGGCCCCGGTTTCCGAGACCGAGAAACAGAGCCTGATTCAGAACGGGCTGTATACACAACTGCTGGTTGGACTTGGAATTCCCGCCGGGTCATCGTCTCCCGCCGGGTTGCGGCACTTCCGGCTGGTGCATGAGAGCCAGGACCTGCGTTTCCCCGGCATGCAGCGTCCGTTCGCCATGCTGTTTGAAGCCGTCCCGGGAGCGGTGGTCCGGGGACGGGCGACTCCCGGAGCGACGATTGCCGTTGCCGGACAAATCCGGGCGGGCGGCGGGCGGACATTCGAATACGCCGATTCGGTGACGGCTGATGCCGGAGGCCGTTTCGAGGTCACCCTCCCCTACGCAAGCGGACCCCAGCGTTATTCCGACATTGACGCTCTGGAAGGATTCACGTTGAAATCCGGCGGGGCTTCGGCCACCGTCGCGGTATCGGAGAACGATGTCCTGACCGGTCGGGTGCTCGACCTGGGCGCGCTCCCGACCGGCGGCAAGTGACCCGGCCCGGTTCGGCCATCTGATGCTGGCGGGCGCCTGGCACCGGGCGGGCGCGGCGATTTTTCTCACGCCGTTCGTGGCGACGCGGCTGGCGGAGCCGTCGGGCGTCAATCCGTCGCTTGGCGCCGTCTGGCTGGCCGTGTTCGGATTGTCGGGCGGGATGTTTTCTGGGTGGGACTCCGGGCGTCGCGCTGGTTCGGCGAACGGTCCCCGTGGCTGTTCGGGGCGCTGATCGGCTGGGGCCTGCTGGCGCTCCTCGCGTTGCCGCGCCGGCACTTCCGGCTGGTTCATGAAAGTCAGGTAAAAACGGTGTACCCCGGAATGAATGAACCGTCCCCGGCGGCAAAAGTCTTCGAATACGTGGCTGGGGCACGGCTGCGCGGGCGGATCGGGCCGAACGGGGAAGTTCGGGTTCAGACCCGTCTCCGGTCGGAAACGGGGCGGGAATTCGACTATTTTGACCTCGTCCGCGCGGACGCCCAGGGAAACTTCGAGTGCATCCTGCCCTACGCGCAGGGCAAACAGGCCTTTTCAGACGTAGTCGCGATTGCGCCCTACACCGTCACGGCCGGTGGCGGTGTCGCCCGGTTCGAGGTGACCGAAGCCCAGGTGCTTGCAGGCGGAAACGCGCGGATGCTTCCGTGACGGGACGGCGGCGGGCGGTTACTCGTACTGCCGACGGCGCATCTGCGGGGCGGGCTGGAACTGTTCCGGATTGTTGGTGCTTTCCATGGCATTGAGACCGGTGAGAACCGGGCTCGTCTCTTCGAGGACCTGCTTGGTGACTTCGATGTTGTTGAGGAGTTCATCGAAGTTGAGGTCGAGCGCCCCGACGCCGCCGAGCGAATTCATCGTCACCACCTGATCGTTGATGAGGCTGAACTTGTTCTCGATGGCCTGAAGTTCGGCTTCGACCCGCCGGACGCTCTTTTCGATTTCGTCGAACGTCTGAAGGCGGCGCTGAAGGATTTCGAGGTTGCGCTCCATCAGGATGCGGGTCGCGGCGTCGGCCTGCGGCATGGACCGCTGGGTCTGGAGAATCTGGTTCTGGATCGACTGGCGGTTGATGGACCGGAGGTGGTTCTTGCGGCGGCGGTAGATGTCGAGCAGATCCACGAACTGCTCCCACATCACGTCGAGGACCTGAATCGAGACCGGGAGGTCCCGAAGCTGGGTGAATTTCAGGTAGTTCTCGTAAATCTTGTTCTTCTGAAAACGCAGGAACTCGACCATTTCGCGGTCGCGCGGTTCGAAGGTGCGGACCATTTCCTCGCGCTGCTGCCGGCGGAACTGCTGGTTGCGTCGGGAAGCGCGGCGTTCGACGAGGCGGCGATAGAAAGTGGTTGCCGGAATGACCGTGAGGTAGGCGGCTTCGACCGCGACCCCGGCGGCAAGCGGAATCCAGTCCTGCGTGTAGGCCGCCGCCGAAAGAAACAGGACCATCGACCAGATGTTATACGGTTCGCTGGCGGCTTCTTTCAGGTAGTTCGATTTGTCGCCAAGGGTCGAACCGCTCATTTCAGCTTGTTCCCGGTCGAAAAGAATGGCAAACGCGTCCTGCTTGACGCTTGCGGGACGCGAAGTGTCGCACCAACGGTCCCGCATTTCAAGGTTTCGACCGCGACCCTCCCGCCGTTACGTCGGCGGCTGCCATGACCGTGCCTTCTGGAGATACTTCGCGAAATCCTTCCGGACCTCGGGCGCGCGCGCGCCGAGGTTCTTTTCAAGTTTGTCGCGCAGTTCCCGCACCGCCTTGAGCAGGTCGTCAGGCCCCTCTCCGATCAGTTTTTCAGCGTTCAGGCAGGTGACGAAGGCGAGTTCCGGCGGCGCGCCCGATTCGGAGAGAAACGCGCCGTAGTTGAACCAGTCGATGCCTTCGGCCTGCCGGTCGGGCAGGTCGGCATCCACCGCGAGGGCCTGCTGGTAGAGCAGCGCCGCCGGAATCGTCTGTTTCGCGGAGGCGAGGGTTTCCGCCCGCCGGATGAGCGCCGTGCTCTGGAGCGTGCCCAGTTTGGCCTTGGCCGCCAGTTCCGCCGCCTGCCGGTAATAGGCTTCCGACTTGACGGCGTCATTCTGAATGACATACCCGTCGCCGATTTTCATGGCGATGGTCACGACTTCCGCCGCCGCCGCCGGGTCGCCGAGCGATTCCTTCGGATAAAGCAGGAGCGCCTTTTCATAGCTGCGGGTCGCGTCGGTGGCGCGCCTGGCCTTGAAGTAGGCGTCACCCAGCCGCACCAGCGCGAGAGGCTGGTCGGCGTCGAGCCGGGCGGCGCGTTCCCAGACGAGGATCGCCTCCGCCTGATTCCCGGCCCGTGCGGCGAGCACACCGAAATTCACGAGGCCGTCCACATCGTTCGGCAACAGTTCGACGACCCGCCGGTAGTGCCGGTAGGCCGCGTCGTAGTCGCCGTTCGCGATCAGCATCTGCCCGAGCCGCGACTGGCTTTCCGCGTCGTAGGGATTGGTCGCGACCGCGCGTTCGAACGCCGCCCGCGCCCGTTCGGGATTTCCCGCCGCGGCTTCCGCCTTTCCGACCCGCAGGCTGACGAGCGCGTCGTGCGCATTCAGCGCCTCGGCCCGGGCGAGCCGCCCCAGGTCGTCCGGACGGAGTCCGAGATAAAACTTGAACTGATCCAGCCCGGCCAGCCCGATGAGCGCCAGCGCCGCCGCGCCGAACGCCAGTCGCCAGCCGGGGCCGATGCCCGCCGGGCGGGTCTCGGTCGCCGGCGCGCCGGTTTCGATGAGCAGGTTCGTCAGGCGCCGGTCGCGCAGTTTCCACACCGCGCCGTCGAGAATGAAGTGATGCAGGTTCACCAGCGCGGTGAAGGCGAGAAAACTCGTCGTGAAATCGGTCCTGAAAAGCGCGCTCGCCACCCAGGGACCCGGAATGAAGAGCGCGATGCCGCCGATGACGAGCAGGGCGAAATACCCCGCGCCGCGCCAGCTCCCCGCCCCCTTCGCCTCGGCGTCGCGTTTGGCGTAGAAACTCGTGACCCAGAGATATTGCGTGGAATGCAGAATCGCCAGCACGCCGGAACTGTAGCGGGCCTGAATCAGGCCGTTGCCTTTCCACGCCAGCCAGGCCGCCGGAAGAAACCAGAGCAGTTGCGTCGCGGTGAGCAGCAGCGACGGGAACGCCGGTCGCCAGCCCTTCTGCCGCACGAGCCCCCGGACCGACCAGACGAGCGCCAGCGCGAGGAACACGCCCGCCACGCCGAGCGCACCCCTGGCGAATCCCGGCGTCAGTCCGAACGACAGGACCAGCCGGTCGGTCGAAACGCCGACGTTGAAGCCGACGAGCAGCATGACGTAGGACAGTTCGAATACGGCGTAGAAGATCGTCCGCAGGCTTTTCGAAAAGGTCAGGCCGTTGCGGCGGGCGAGCATGACGGCCAGCCCGTAGTTCTGCCCGGTGTAGTGCCACGGGCTCCACAGCACGTACGCCGTGAACGCCCACGGCAGCAGCGGCGGGGCGGCATGCACCGCGATGAGCGCGACGAAGAGGCCGAACGTGAGATAAACCGTGAAATTTTTGAACCGCCGCCGGTCCTCGGGCCGTCCGTAGGCGCGGTGGATCGTCGCCATGTAGTGCGGGTAGTTGATGAGCAACGCCAGTCCGTAGAAGGCCAGCGCGAAACCGGCGGCAAACCTGGCTTCATAGGTACTGGCCAGCCAGAGCAGGGGCAGCGACCACGCGCCGCATCCGACAATGAGGTCGATCGGGGCGTTGTGGAGCCAGCGAAGCGGCGGGGCCGGTTTCGCGTCGAGATCGGAAGAGC
>JAAFHI010000529.1 GCA_013298335.1 Actinomycetota bacterium | reverse complement strand
GAGCGCGTTGGCGGATGATGGTTTTCATGCTTGAAAACTCCTTGTCTCGATGCTCTTTGAGATTCTGACGTTACGGTCAATGGGTCTTTCGAGTGCGGGGAAAGAAAAAAAGTCTGGCAAACCCGGTTTGCCGGAATGTTCGCCGGATTCGCCCGCCCAATCGTATTTTTTTTGGAAACTGTTTAGCCGCCTTCTGCCCTGCCCTCAAGGACAGGGCTATTTCCTTCAAAGCCCCGTGAACGGGGCTCAGGAATTGAGAATCCCGGATTGAGCCTCGTTTACGAGGCTTGTTTTTGAAGAGCCCTGTCCTTGAGGGCAGGGCGACGACCGGGCTGAACAGTTACATTTTTTGGAAAGAGAGGCTGCCATTCGAAAAGAAAGTGTGATACTTAGGCCGACTTGCATTCAATTCATCCTCACCTCATGGATCATCTTCGAAGGAGTCCGAATGTCAGAAAATACAAGAAATTTGATGAACAGCCCGGCGACGATTGCCCCCGCCAAAGGCAAACTGGGGGTACTTCTGGTCGGGTTGGGTGCGGTGAGCACCACGTTCATCGCCGGAGTGGAAGCCATCAAGCGCGGTCTCGCGCAGCCGATTGGCTCCCTGACGCAACTCGCTTCGATCCGCCTCGGCAAGCGGACCGAAAACCGCAACCCGCGCATCAATGAGTTCGTGCCGCTGGCCGATCTCGACGACCTCGTGTTCGGCGCGTGGGACATTTTTTCAGATTCGGCTTACGATGCGGCCGTCCATGCGGGCGTTCTCGAACGCGACCTGCTCGAACAACTCAAGCCCGCGCTGTCGAAGATCAAACCGATGCCGGCAGCCTTCGACCAGAAATACGTCAAGCGCCTGAGCGGCACCAACGTCAAACAGGGCGCCAACAAGTTCGAACTCGCGGAACAGATCATCGCCGACATCGAGGCGTTCAAGAAAAAGAACAAGTGCAGCCGTCTCGTGATGGTCTGGTGCGCTTCGACCGAAATCTTCCTCAAGGAAACTGCCCAGCACAAAACGATCAAGAGCCTTGAAGCCGCGATGAAGGCGAACCATCCAAGCATCGCGCCCTCGATGCTCTACGCCTACGCCGCGATCAAGTGCGGTGTGCCCTTCGCCAACGGTGCGCCGAACCTCACGGTGGATATTCCGGCCATCCGGGAACTTGCCATCCAGCACAACGTGCCGATCTGCGGCAAGGACTTCAAAACCGGTCAGACCTTCCTCAAGACCCTGATTGCGCCGGGCCTCAAGTCACGCATGCTTGGTCTCGACGGCTGGTATTCGACCAACATCCTCGGCAACCGCGACGGCGAAGTGCTCGACGACCCCGAGTCGTTCAAGACCAAGGAAGAATCCAAGCTGTCGGCGCTCGAATACATCCTCCAGCCGGAACTCTATCCCACGCTTTACAAGGATTTCTCCCACGTAGTCCGCATCAACTACTATCCGCCTCGCGGCGACAACAAGGAGGGTTGGGATAACATCGACATCCGCGGCTGGCTCGGCTATCCGATGCAGATCAAGGTCAACTTCCTCTGCCGCGACTCGATTCTCGCCGCCCCGCTCGTCCTCGACCTCGCCCTTTTCCTGGACCTCGCGCAGCGCACCGGCATGCGCGGCATTCAGGAGTGGCTGAGTTTCTACTTCAAGGCACCGATGACCGCGCCGCAACTGTATCCCGAGCATGACATCTTCATTCAGTTGATGAAGCTCAAAAATACCCTGCGCCACCTCAAGGGCGAAGACCTCATCACCCACCTCGGGCTTGAGTATTACGATTGAGGGGCATGGGGGATGGGGCATGGGGGATGGCCAAACGCCGCCCCCGAATTCAGCCAAATGAATTTCTTCCCCATCCCCTATTCCCCATCCCCCGTTCCCTATGCCCCATCCCCCATCCCCCAACTCTCTCCTGAATCCGGAGAAGATCGAACTCATCGACCTGGCTGAGAGCCTGCTCAAGATTCGATCATTCGCCGATCTTGGAGCCGTGTGGCGGGTCGAGGGCGGTTACACTTTTCAGGCACTTGAAAAACACGACTTCGACCGCGCCGTTCTGGTTGATTCCAACGTGACGGCCACGGTCGAGACCAAAGCCATCCGGATTCCCCGGCTGAAACTGGTCCGGGGCAATTTCGGAGACCCGGAAGTTGCCCGAAAAGTCGGTCCGGTGGACGCCATCTTTCTCTTCGACGTCCTGCTGCATCAGGTTGCGCCCGACTGGGACCAGATTCTCGACCTCTACGCGCCGAACACGAACGTTTTCATCATCTACAACCAGCAGTGGATCGGCTCGCCGGATACGGTCCGCCTCCTCGACCTTGGTGAAGACGAGTATTTCAACAACGTTCCACACGAACGCGACCACGGGCCCTACAGCGATATCTTCACCAGACTCGACGACATTCATCCGGTCCACCAACGCCCCTGGCGCGATATTCACCATATCTGGCAATGGGGCATCACCGATTACGATCTCATCACCAAACTTCGGTCAATCGGGTTCCGCCTCCATTTCATGCGGAACTACGGGCCGTTCGGTCCCCTGCGGAATTTCGAGAACCACGCCTTCATTTTCGCCCGATAGCGCCTCCAACCCGGCGCAAACCCGGTCGGAACCGTTTTCCCGAACCAAACCGGTATTCATACTTTCCGGCATCGGTTGCAAAGGAGAACGGACATGGCCCATCCCTCGAAACGGCTGCCCAATAACGTGCCGGGCGACTTTTACGTTGACTCGACCTGCATCAACTGCGACACCTGCCGCCAGTACGCTCCGGAAACCTTCGAGGACGACGGTGAGTTCTCCTTCGTTCGGTCGCAACCCGCCACTGACTCGTCCCGACGCAAGGCATTCCAGGCCCTGCTCGCCTGCCCCACCGCATCCATCGGTACCATCGGCCACAACGACACCAGAACCGTCATCGGCGACTTCCCGATGCCGGTTGCCGACGATGTTTTCGCCTGCGGGTTCAATTCTCCAAAATCCTACGGCGGACACAGCTATTTCATCCGCCACGCCGAAGGAAACTGGCTCGTGGATTCGCCGCGGTTCATGCCGCATCTGGTGAAGCGTTTCGAGGAACTGGGCGGTCTCCGCCGCATTTTTCTCACCCATCGCGACGACGTGGCCGAGGCGGCGGCCTATGCCCGGCATTTTGGCGCGGAACGGATCATTCATCAGGCGGAACGTTCGGCCCAGCCGGACGCGGAGACCTTTTTTGAAGACACCGATCCGATTCCCTTCGGCGATGATTTCCTGGTCATTCCCACACCGGGACACACAACTGGTCATTCGGTATTGCTGTACCGCGGGAAGTTCCTCTTTTCCGGAGATCATCTGTGGTGGAGTCGCGACAAACAGGGGCTCTCCGCTTCGCCCGATTTCTGCTGGTATTCCTTTGACGAGCAGTTGAAATCACTGGCGAAACTGAAGGATTTCACGTTCGAGTGGGTGCTTCCCGGACATGGTGAGGCCAAACATCTACCGGAAGCCGAAATGCGGGCGTCCCTGGACGCCATGCTGAAAAGGTTCGGAGTACTTCCGTCCGCTGGGTTCTGAAAAACCACGTCTTTCCAATGATTTCAGACAACACCACGGTTACTCGGCAAAATCTGCACGTTCTTCGTACACCGGCGGCGTGAACTGTTTTCAAATCGAACAGTCCATGCGTCCACCCCTGACCTTCCCATCGGAAAAATCCTCAAAAATCCCTGAAAACCACCACATTCCCGGGAAATTTGACCGAATCGGGAATCCGGCACGGTGTTTGCCGGGAACAGGGCAACCACGGTCGGCGACACGGCCTGAGGACGGCGCGAAGGTCGCATACCGGCTGGTAG
>JAAFHI010000845.1 GCA_013298335.1 Actinomycetota bacterium | reverse complement strand
AGAACTCGCCGAAATCCGGCCCGCGCTCTACTTCCAGTTCGACGGATTCGACTCCGAAACCTACCGGATCATCCGGAACGAGCCGGACATATTGAAGGAAAAACTGCTCGCGCTCGACCGGCTGGCTGAAAAAGGGCTTTCCGTCGTGCTCGTGCCCGCCATCGAACGCGGCGTCAACGACCATGAAGTCGGCAAGATCGTGAAGTTCGCGATGGAGCACCCGGCGGTGCGCGGCGTCAACTTCCAGCCCGCGTTCCACGCCGGACGCCACATGGAACACGACCCGATGCAGCGCATGACGATTCCCGACATCGTCGGCATGATCGAGACGCAGACCGAGGGGATGTTCACCAAGAGCGACTTCATCCCGGTTCCCTGCTGCTTCCCGACCTGCAATTCGGTGACCTACGCCTTCATCGAGGGTGGCAACGTCACGCCGCTGCCGCGCGTGGTCAACGTCTACGATTACCTCGACTACATCACGAACAAGGTCCTGCCGGACTACAGTTCGGAGATCAAGATCGCGCTCGAAGGGCTGTGGTCGTCCTCGACCGCGCCGGGCACACAGAAAAACGCCGAAGACTTCCAGGTTTCCTGCCAGGCCTGCGGTTTCGAGTCGTTCAGCATCGGCGACATCGCCAAAAACGTGAAAATGATCATGATGCAGGACTTCATGGACCCGCACACCTTCAATCAGAAGAACCTGATGAAGTGCTGCAAGGAATTCCTGCTGCCGGGCGGCAAACAGGTGCCGTTCTGTTCCTACAACACCATCGGCTACCGCGAACAGGCCCGCGAACAGCTCGACGACATGGAATGGGAACGCAAACTGGCGAAAAAGGAAGGCAAGCCTTTCGAGGTCAAGCCGGTCACCTTCTCGTTCAAGGACAAGAAATAAACACAGAGACACGAAGGCACGGAGACACAAAGAGTTCTTTCTTTTCTTCGTGCCTTCGTGACTTTGTGCCTTCGTGTTGAAAAAAAAAGGAGTTACCGATGAGCACTTCCGCGGTCGAACAACAGTCGCCCGAAAACGTCAAATCCTGCTGCGCGAATTTCTATGAAAGCGAAGCCGTCCGGTTTCTCTTCGGGGATTCGTTCCATCCGGGCGGACTCGCCCTCACCGAACGCCTCGGCGTGGTGGTCGGCCTTACCGCCGATTCGAAAGTCCTCGACGTCGCCTCCGGCAAGGGGACGAGCGCCTTTCATCTCGCCCAGAAATTCGGCTGCTCGGTCGTCGGCGTGGATTTCGGCAAGGAAAACGTCCGCGAATCCAACGAACGCGCCGCGCAACTGGGCCTCGCCGACAAGGTGTCGTTCATTCAGGGCGACGCCGAAAACCTGCCGTTCGGGGACGCCGAGTTCGACGCCATCGTCTGCGAATGCGCCTACTGCACCTTTCCCGACAAGCCGAAAGCCGCGACCGAGTTCTTCCGGGTACTGAAAACCGGCGGACGAATCGGCCTGAGCGATCTCACCCGCCAGGGCACGCTCAATGAAGACCTGAAAACGCTCCTCGGCTGGGTCGCCTGCATCGCCGACGCGCAGCCGCTCGCCGAGTATGGCGAACTGCTCGCGGGCGGCGGGTTCAAGGTCGATGTGCTCGAACCCCACAATGACGCCCTCGGCGAGATGGTCAACGGCGTCCGGATGAAGCTGATGGGCGCGGAACTGATGGTGGCACTCAAGAAAATCGAGCTTCCCGGCGTCGATTTCCCGAAAGCCAAGCAGGTGACGCAGAGTTCGGTCGAGGCCATCAACAACGGCACGCTCGGCTATGCCATCGTCAGCGGCATCAAGCCGTAACCTCTGGAGTTCCAAAGACATGCCAAGAAAGTCAGCGGGTTCCCGTCGTGAATTTCTGAAGGGCGCGTCGGTCACGGTCGGCGCGCTCGGGCTGTCGTTCGATGTTCGGACGGACGCCGCCCCGAACGTCACGCCGACGGCGGCTTCGGATGAATTCACCAAAGCGTCCGCGGCGCTCCAGCCCGACGCCACCGTCAAAACGGCGTGTCAGTTCTGCAATTCCAACTGCGGGTTGAACATCGACCTGAAGGCGGGACGGGCGATTCGCGTCCGGGGCTTTGCCGACGACCCGGTTCAGGCGGGCGAAATCTGCGTGAAGGCCGAGATGATGCCGCAACTGGTCTACAACCGGTTCCGGCTCACGCACCCGCTCAGGCGCGTCGCGGGCGCGAAGGGTTCTCCAGATTCAAAGTTTGAAAAAATCTCGTGGGACGAGGCCCTCGGCCTCATCGCCGACAAATTTCTCGCGCTCCGCGATGCGGGCGAGGCCCACACCATCGTCAACCGGACCACCGGACGGATGCTCCGGGGCACGGGTTCCGTCATCAACCGGTTTTTCTCGCTGCTCGGCAGTCCGAACGACACCGACGTCGGCCCGGTCTGCAACGACGCGGGCGGAAACGCGCTCGCGGCCACGTTCGGGATGGGCAATTTCACCAACGGCTACGGCGTGGATGAGATTACCGGCAAGGAAGACCTCGGCAGTTCGAAGTTTTTCCTCTTTCTCGGCACGAATCAGGGCGAAACGCACCCGGTCACCTTTTCCCATCTTTTAAGAAGCCGAGAAAAGACGAAGGCGAAACTGGTCGTGGTCGATCCCCG
>JAAFHI010000746.1 GCA_013298335.1 Actinomycetota bacterium | reverse complement strand
CCACGCGGGCGATGACTTCGCGGATGTCGAACATCTTTCTGGGATTGGTCGGGATGAGACCGAGCAGTTCTTCCGGGTCGTAGGCCGGAAGTTCGGGCTTGACCCAATTGGGGACTGCCGGTTTCCGGTGATTCAGGCTCGCAACGATGTCGCGACAGATTTGGAGCGCGTGATTGTCGTCGTCCGCCGTGAAATCGCTGACGCCGGAAATCCGGGCGTGGAGATCGGCCCCGCCGAGCGTCTCATCGTCGATATCTTCACCGGTGGCCGCTTTCACGAGCGGCGGACCGCCGAGAAAGACCTTGGCCTGATTGCGGACCATCACGACGTAATCGGAAAGTCCCGGCACGTAGGCCCCGCCCGCCGTGCTGCTGCCGAACACGATGGCGATCTGCGGCAATCCGAGCGCCGACATCCGCGCCTGGTTGCCGAAGCCGCGTCCGCCTTCGACGAACATTTCCGCCTGATGAAAAAGGTTCGCGCCCGCCGATTCCACGAGCGCGATGGCCGGCAACCGGTTTTCGAGCGCGATCTGCTGCGCGCGCAGGCTTTTTTTGACCGTCATCGGATAGAACGCGCCGCCCTTGACCGTGGCGTCATTGGCGGTAATGAGGCATTCGACGCCGTGAACTTTCCCGATGCCGCAGATGAATGACGCGCCCGGCGATTCGTTGTCGTAAAGACCCCACGCCGCGAGCGGCGAGAGTTCGAGAAAGTCGCTGCCGCGGTCAATCAGCCCGGCGATGCGTTCGCGGGGGAGCAGTTTGTTTTTGGCGCGGAATTTGTCCTGCGCTTTTTCGCCGCCACCCTGATGGATGTGTTCGAGGCGTTCGCGAAGCTCCTCGCAGCGGGCGAGCATGGCTTCGAAATTCTGCTGGAATTCGTCGGAATCGGTTTTCAGGTGAGATTCGATGAACACGCGGGCAATCTCCGTGGAAATGGTGGTTCGGTGTAACTGTTCAGCCGCCCGCCGGTTGCCCTGCCCTCAAGGACAGGGCTGTTCAAAAGCAAGCCTCGTGAACGAGGCTCAAAACTGCCTTCTTTCGATTTGTCAGCCCCGTTCACGGGGCTTGTCTTCAAATAGCCCTGTCCTTGAGGGCAGGGCAACCGGCGGCGGAACAGTTTAGGTTCGGTTTTGAAACGGTGGCCGAGGATACCCGTTTTTTTCGAACTGAGAAACGGTTGCGGAGGAAAGAACCGTGCGGCCTCGGAGAAAATTTTCCCGACAGGTGTGATATTTGCCGGTGCTTCGGCGAATAACCATTTCGAGAGCGCAAAAACGCGCCACATCGGAAAGGCTTCAAAAACCATCGTGGATTCCACTTCTCGTGAACATCAGTTTCTGGAACGGCTCGAACGTCACAAGGGCATTCTCTACAAGGTGGCGAATGTCTATTGCGGCGACCGGGAAGACCGGGCCGATCTGATTCAGGAAATCATCATCCAGCTCTGGCGGTCGTTCGACCGGTTCGACGGCCGCGCGCAGTTTTCGACCTGGATGCACCGCGTCGCCCTCAACGTCGCCATCTCGTTTCATCGCGGCACGACGCGAAACCGCCGGAAAACGCTTCCCATCGAGGATTTCGAACTCGATCTCGGCGCGGCTGACCGTCAGTTGGAAAGCGAAGGCGACGATATCCGGCGGTTGTACCAGTTGATCGGTCAACTGGACGACATCAACAAGGCCATCATTCTTCTTTACCTTGACGGACACGGCCACGACGACATTGCCGAGGCCATCGGGATCACCACCACCAACGTGGCGACCCGCATCAATCGAATCAAACAAAAACTCCAGCGCGAATTCGACGCCGGAGAGGGAACGAAAGGAAAACAGTCATGAATATCGACGATTTGAAAACGCAGTGGGCGGCACAGGACCGCGTTCTGGAAACCAGTTTCACCATCCGCGTCAACGCCGACCGGTTGAAGAAGATCGGACTCGCAAAGTCGGCCTTCCGGCGACTTTCGGGCTACGTGATCTTCAATCAGGCGGTAAACATCCTCGCCATCATCCTGAACGGAATTTTCATCGGGAATCACTTTCAGGAACCGCGGTTTCTCGTTCCGGCCATCCTCCTCGACCTGGGACTGATCGGGATGATCGTCGCCAACGCCTTTCACTGGGAAGCCCTGTCGAAAGTGGATTACCACGGCCCGGTGAAGGCGATTCAGGAAACCGTCGAGCGGCTGAAAGTGCTGCGGGTGCGCATCACCCAGTGTGTCGTGCTGCTTTCGCCGCTGTTCTGGCTGCCGCTGCTGGTCGTGGGACTAAAGGGACTGCTCGGAATTGACGCATTTCGCGTGTTCGAGCCGTGGTTCTGGGTGGCGAACGGACTTTTCGGGCTGCTGTGGATTCCACTCGCCCTTCTGGTGGCAAAACGGTTCGGCCACCGGTTTTCAAACTCCGCCTTCGGACGTCAATTCATCGAGGAAATCGGCGGAAGCAGCCTGATGACGGCAAAACGCCACCTCGATGAACTTTCCCGGCTCGAACGGGAAGCAGGCGAATAGCTCGCCCTCAACACTCGCACTTCAACATTGCGGATTCCGTTCGGAAGGTCGTTTTTTTCAAACGATGACTTCTCCGGGATTCGTCCGCTCAAAAATCGGTACTAAAGGAGAACTGGAGATGAAAATGATGCTGAAACTGGCCGTCATCGGTGCTGTCGGAGCGACTTCCTTACTCTTTCTCGTGGCGCTCGGCCTGATTTTTTCCGCCGAACCGAAATTTCATAACGCGCCTTTCGTCAAACCCGCGGTTTCCGAAGCCGGATTGGTTCGAAAGTCTTTCCGGATGCGGGACGGCGCGAACCTCTCGGCGACCGTCACGCAAAACGGAAGCGACACGACCATCATTCTGGTCCACGGCATTCTTTCGGACCTGCGGGAACTCGAACCGACCGCCCAGAAGCTGAAGGAAACGACCGGGGCCAACGTGGTGAACCTCGACCTGCGCGGAC
>JAAFHI010000006.1 GCA_013298335.1 Actinomycetota bacterium | reverse complement strand
TGCCGCTCGCGCCACAGGCGAATAGTCCCGCGCCGCCACCGCCACCGCTGCCCAAAAATCCGTTTCCGCCATTGCCGCCGCTTCCGCCGCCGCCGCCCGAGGTCACGGTAAAACCCTGAGCCGAAAAAAGCCGATTTCCGCTTCCGCCATTGCCGCCCAGACCGCCGCCGCCGCCATAGCCGTAGGGGTCTGTCCCAACCCCGGCGGCCCCGCCCTCAGCCCGGTTCCCGATCAGTTTGCAGTGGGTCAGAATGACCACTCCGCCATTGTTGAAAATGGCCCCGCCCATTCCCGCCCCGCCGCCGCCGGGATTCTGCGAGTCGCCGCCCTTTCCGCCGCGCGCAATGCCGCCGGTCAGCGTCAGATCATTCAAAAAAAGCGCGCCTGCGTTGGAGGGATTGACCGGAATCCCGGGATTATTCGGCCCCGAAACGTGGAAAAAGCGAAAGGCCGGCGCGGAGGGATCGCGCCGGATGGTGGCGTTGCGTCCGTAGATGGTCACGCCGTGGTTGATGTCGGGAAGCCCGTTGATGCCGTCAACGCCGTTGTCGGGCGCGGTCAGCGTGTAGGTCCCGCCCGGATTGAGGTAAATCGTGTCTACGTTCACGTCGCGCAACGCCGCGATCAGTTGCGGCACGTCGCCCGCGAAGACCACGCCGTTGGTGATTTGCCCCGGTCGCCCCGCCGAAACCCGGCCACTCGCGCCGACCGGTCGGGCCTCGCCCGGCATCAGGCGCCCCAGCGCATTTTCGGGACTGATCGTTCCCCACATCTCTGACGCGCTCGCCGTCGGCGCGCCGATTTTTGCCGACACGGTTTTCGGTGCAACCAGCCAGGGCAGCCCCACCGAAACAAGAAGCGCCGACAAAACAAAGAGAATGAGAAGGATACGTGGACGGAACGACATGGCGGGTCACCTGAAAAAGGAGGTGACGGATTCTCGAAAAACGGCAAGGTGACCACCACCGCAAAGGCCCCTCTGGATGGCAGCGTTCAGGACGACCGACTGTTCGAAAAACCGTCTACTCAGTAAGTCGGATTTCGGTGACGCATTCCCTCAAAAAAAATTCCGGAGACAAAAAAAACCGCCCATCGGGCATACCGAAGGCGGGAAACCGGCTGGTCGTTTTTTTCCGGCTGTACCGGCTAAATCAGACCCTGTGGGATTGGTACAAGCGCGGCTGTGCCGCCTGATGTGCGGAATGGCTCTGCCTTTCCGCATCGGTCACCCCAAAGAATTGAGGGCTTCAGCCCGATATATCCGCTCGGGGCGCAGCCCCTCGCGAGATTGAAGGGGGACGCGTGGCGGAAAGGCAAAGCCATTCCGCACATCGGGCGGCAAGCCGCAAAACATTTCCATCCTTTGAAGTGTCTCAATCTCGTGTGGACTGATTTAGAATGATCCGCTTTCCGGAACTTCAATCTTCCTTGCGGGGCACGCACCTTGAAAATCGTACTGGCGACATTCGGAAGCCGGGGTGACGTCGAGCCCATGCTGGCGCTTGGGGAAACCCTGCGTCACCGCAACCACCAGGTCGTTTTCTCTGCCCCGGACAATTTTGGCGACCGGATACGGGCACTCGGCTTTCCTTTTCACCGTGCCGGACCGGACTTCGGGAACTTCTTCGACGGTACCCAGAACGAGTTCAGAACGCTCCGGAAAGTCTTTCAGCATGTTCCCGAGCAGTTTTCCTCGCTTCTCGAAGCCTGCGCCGGTGCCGACGCGGTGGTCGGCGCGATGCTCCACCTGGCCGCACCGTCGGTGGCGGAAACGCTCCGCATCCCGTATTTCTACGGCGTGTTCAGTCCCGTTTATTTGCGCTCGACCGAACTGCCCCCGCTCAGTTTCCCGGTTCGGAGCTTCCCGCCGTGGATGCACCGAAGCCTGTGGTGGCTTCAGGATGCAATGATTCCGGTACTGGGCGGGCCTTTGATTCGGGAGCGTCGAAAGCTCGGATGTCCAGCGCCTTCAAGTATTTACGAATACCTTGCCCACTCCGGAACGTTGCTGCTGGCGGTTGAGCCGAGGCTGCTTCCGATTCCGGGCGATGCGGGCCGTCATCACCTCACGGGCCTCTGGCGGCTTCCGGACCGGCGGGAACTGACACCGGAATTGACTGCGTTTCTGGAGGCCGGTCCGCCCCCGGTGTATGCCGGATTCGGGAGCATGAAACACCGGAATCCCCGCCTGGTCCTGAACCTGCTGACCGGGGCGGCCCGAAAGGCGGGGCAACGGCTGCTCATCAGCACCGGTTGGTCGGGATTGGGCGAAGTCGAACCGCCGGACGGGTGCTTCATCGTCGGGGACGCGCCGCACGCCACGCTTTTCCCACGCCTGTCCCTGGTCATCCATCACGGCGGAGTCGGCACGCTGGCTTCGGCGGCGATTGCCGGCGTCCCGCAGATCATCGTCCCGCATCTGGGCGACCAGCATTACCACGGCCTTCGCGTCTCGGAACTGGGCCTCGGACCGCCACCCCTGCCGTTCCGGTCCTGTACCGCCGACCGGCTCGCCCAGGCCATGACCCACGTCCTCTCAAATGGTGCGTTTCGAAAACAGGCAAAGGCGTTCGGTGAATCCCTGAACCCGTTCGGCGGGGTGGGCCGTGCATCCGAAATCATCGAAGAAACAGTCGCCGGGCGGATGAAGGATGAAGGATGAAGGATGAAGGATGAAGGATGAAGGATGAAGGATGAAGGATGAAGGATGAAGGATGAAGGATGAAGGATGAAGGAAATGGTCGGTTTTCGGTTTTTCCCGTCAAGTCTTTTCTTCAAATTTCAGCCGGTTTTTTTCATCCCTCATCCTTCATCCCTCATCCTTTTCTTTTTCATCCTTCCGCCTTCATCCTTCATCCTTTCCCCGCCCTCACCGTTTTCCCGCCATGTTCGCCCATTCGCCGGACTGGATGAAACTGGCCCAGTAGTAGGGATGGCGGCGCCTGGGGTCCTTGAGCATGGCGAGTTGGACGTTGCGGAGTGCCTCACCGCGCCCTTCGCCTGCTTTGAGGAGCGTGTAGTACTTCGCCATGAGTTCGCCGGTGCCGCGATCGGACACCGGCCAGAGGCTGATCATCTGGGTTTCGGAACCGGCCAGCACCAGCGCGCGGCGCAACCCGTAGACGCCGTCGCCGGTCCGGATTTCGCCGACCCCGGAATCGCACGCCGACAGCGTCACCAGTTCCGTCCCGAACAGGTCGAGCCCGGCGGCTTCCATCGCGGTGAACACCCCGTCGTCACCGGTTTCGGCGCGGCGGAGATTGACGCCCGCCATGACCAGTCCCGACTGGACGAGCGGCTGGTTGAGTTGCGTCCAGGTCGGACCGGCGCTTTCCGGACCGTGGGTGAGCTTGCGGTTCGCGCCGGCCATCGCTTCCGGCTCGGGCGCCTCGGTTTCCGCCTTGAAAAAAAAGCCGTGGGTCGCGACGTGGAGAATCCGGGGACCGTGAACCGCCTTGAGCGCGGTTTCCGTCGCCTCGGCCCGCTGGCGGACTTTCGCGTCGGGGAAAATCCGGCGGATGGCGGCGGCCTCGACGGCGGTGACCGGCAACCGCGAAATGGTGATTCCGGCGAGCAGCCCCAGCGACGGCCCTGACGCCGCGCCGAAATCGGGGTCGGCGAACACGAGCGGCGGCGACGGCTGGCCGGTTTTCTCCTGAAGGCGGAGCAGGTCGCGTCCGCTGCTCAGGTAGCTCATCGAATAGCGTTCGACGAGATACTGGTTGTTTTCATCCACGAGCGCCGCGAACGGCACCAGGTTGAGGACGCCGTCCGGTGAAATCAGCAGCCGCTTGCGGTCGCCGAGCAGTCGCCGAACCGGTTCCATGACCAGTTGATCGACCGCCCGCGCCAGTGGCCGGAGGTCGCGCTTCGCCTCGGCGTCGGCGATGGTGAACGACTGCCGCAGCCGTTCGATGGCCGACTGGATGGGCCCGGCCTCGCCGAGATCGACCCACTTCGGATCGCCGGTGTGATTCAGGACGTAGGCCACGAAGCGCGGCGCGCCATAGGTGTTCATCGCCGCGTCGTAGGGCCGGAAAAAGGCGAACTCGACCAGCGCGGCGTCTTCCGGGACGGCCCGCTGGACCGCATCGAGTGTCACCGGCAGGCTTTGCAGCCGGAAACTCGCGCTGCGCGCCCCGATGTCGGCCTGAAGTTTGTCCACCTGGGTTTCAAGCGCCGTGACCTGATCCTTGTAGCCCTGCGCCGCTTTTCCCTCGGGAACCCGCACCAGCAGGTTGGCCAGTTTCGTCTGGGTGACGGCCAGTTCGTCGAGCAGCGCCCGGTCTTCGGGCGTGGCCCGCGCCCGCAGCGCCTCGATGTTGCGCGACATGATGTCGAGCGCCCGGCCCTTGCGTTGCAGAATCACCGAGAGCGCCGCTTTCGCGGCTTCCGGGTCGTTCGGCGCCGAGCCGACGTGCAGCGAGATGGTCGTGTCGGCGTAGGTGGCGGTCCGCTTCAGATACAAAACCTTTTGCTGCTCCGAACCGGCGACGAGATTGCGCAGAAAATCGCGCTCCATGACGGCATTGGCGCGGGTGGCGTAAGTCACGGCTTTCGACGGATTCCCCATGACCCGGTAGAGCCGCGCCAGATTGACCAGACTGTTCGCCACGTCGGGATGGTCCGCGTTGAGCACCCGCTCGCGCATGTCGAACGACCGGAGCATCAGGGCTTCGGCTTTCCGGAAATCTCCCGCCATCAGGTATTTCCCGCCCCAGTTGTTCAACCCGATCGCCAACTGGGGATGATCAGGGGCCTGCTTCTCGAAAACCGCCACCCCTCGGGCGAACAATGGCTCGGCTTTCTCCAGATCGCCTTTGAGGAGATAGACCAAAGCCAGATTGATGAGGCTGGTTCCGACCAGCGGATGCTCCGGGCCGAGGCTCTTTTCCCGAATCGCCAGCGCGCGCCGGAGGAGCGGCTCGGCTTTGTCATACGCCTCGGTCGCCTGATAGAGCGTGGCAAGGTTGTTCAGACTGAGCGCCACGTCGGGGTGATCCGGCCCCCACTGTTTTTCCTTGATGGCCAGCGCCCGGAGGTACAGCGGCTCGGCCTGCGGATAGTTCCCCATCGACTTGTAGAGCAGCGCGAGATTGTTCAGCGCCGCCGCCACGTCGGGATGATCCTTGCCGTACCGCTTTTCATAAATCGCCTGCGAACGCAGAAAGAGCGGCTCGGCCTTCGCGTAATCGCCCCGGTAGTTGTAGAGCAGCGCCAGATTGTTGAGGCTCAGGGCGATATCGAGGTGGTCGGCGGGCAGTTCACTTTCCCGGATGGCGAGCGACCGGAGATACAGCGGCTCGGCCTTCGCGTAATCGCCCCGGACGCGGTTGAGGACGGCCAGATTGTTGAGAAATTCGGCCAGATTGAGGCGATCCGCGCCGGGCTGGCGTTCGAGCATGGCGATGGCCTGCTGGTAGTACGGGTCGGCTTTTCCGAAATCGCCTCTGGTTTTGTAGAACAGCCCCAGATTGTTCCGGCTCCAGGCCACGTCGCGATGGTCCGCGCCGAGCTGTTTTTCGCGAATCGCCAGCGCCCGCAGAAACAGCGGCTCGGCTTTCGCGTACTCCTGCTTCGCCTGAAGAATCTGGGCAAGCACGTTGACGGCGGAAGCGGTTTCAAGGTGATCGGAGCCGAGCACCCGTTCGAACAGGAGAACGGATTCCTCGGCTTTCGGCAGCGCCGCGTCGAACTTCCGCGCCTCGGCCTGCGCGACTGCCTGCCCGAACAGCCCCCTCGCCTTGATTCGAAGCCGGTCATTTTCCGAGGCTTGCCGAAGTTCAAGCAGCGAAAGATCGAATTTCCCCGGCCTGGCGTCTTTCTCGAACGCCACGACCTCCAGACGATAGTCGGCGTCGGCATTGGAAATGAAACCGATCCGGGCGGTCTCGTCCTCCGCGCCCCGGCGACTGACGGCCTCGACGAGCGGTTTTCCATCCGGCCCGATCAGCCGCAGCGTCACGTCGATTCCCTTTTGAACCGCCACCGCGTCGAGCATGCCGCCGGGTTCAAGTCGTACCGGATAGGACGCGACCTCCCCGCCCTTCAGGTCACGGGTGATCGTCTTCCCGGCTTCGAGCCGGGTTTCAACCTGGGACTGCGCCCGCGCCACGACCGGCGAAAAGTGTCCGCCATTCAGCCAGAGGAAGACCGAGAGCCCCAGCGCCGACGACAACCCGAGCGTTTTTACGAAGTTCATTCCATTCACCTTACGGTTCGGAGTCCGGACGGTCACCGTTCAGCCGCCTGCCCGGCCCGAACGGACAGCGCGGCAACAAGCCTCGTGAACGAGACGCAACGCTTTTTTCTTCAACTATTTAGTCCGTTATGGTTTTTGAAAAATTCAATCGGGAATAGTGCTGGTTTCGGGTTTGAAGAGGCGCGGATGCGCCGCCAGATAATAGCCCCGGCCGTCAGGCCGGGGTGGATTGGCGGAAAACATTCGTGAGCCGCGTCAGCGGCGGCACGTCCGTTTTCTGTGCCGCGCCGTTGGCGCTCCGGGTCTGGTTTACCGAACGCCACCACGCCCTAACGGGCGCGGCTATTATCTGGCGGCGCATCCGCGCCTCTTCAAACCCGAAACCAGCGCTATTCCCGGTTCAAATTTTCAAAAACCATCACGGGACCTGGAGATACCGAAATCAGCCCACACGGGAGTAGTACAAACGCGGCACAGCCGCAAAACACTTTCGCTCCTTTGAAACGGGCAACGCTCCCGGATTCACTTTGAAATCGGAATCGGAAAGGTCACGAACAGCCGGTCATTGGCCGAGTTCAAGCGGTAGAGCGTCTGCGGAAGGGGGTCGCCCTGCGTCAGCCTGCGCGTTTTGAGGCCGCGTTCCGCCGCGTGCTCGACCGCGGTGTAGCCCTTCGTGTCGGTTTGCGCGAGTTCGATTTTCTCGACGTTCGTTTCCAGCCGCCGCCACTCGGCGAACTGCTCGCGCGTGAGCGTCACCGGCTCGCGCCCGATGGCGAGCGTCGAAATCGGCTCCGGCGTCACCAGAATGCTGACCGATTCGGCGACCTGATCGGGACGGCTCCGTTCGAGCGTGAAGAAGGGCGGGTTGTCTTCGAGCGCCGGAATGCCGACCAGCAGCCCCGGACTTACCCGGTTGCTCCCGTTGCGGATGCGCGTCGTCGGGAAAATCAGGCTCGGCTCGCCGAAACTGCCGTCGGCGAACTGTTCGCGGCTCACCACATACAGATAGCCTTCGCGCGGCACTTCAACCGTGAACCGGACGCGATCTCCCGGCAGCAGTCTGGTGTTCGACGACAGCCGCTCGGCGGTCCAGCCCGCAATCAGGGTGTTTTCAGAATGCGAAAGTTTGCGGGTTTCCGCCGGTCGCAGCCGCCAGGCGGTCACGCCCACCGCGTTGGCGAGCGTCACCGGGGCCGCGTCGGGCGACGGTTCGGATGATGTTTCGGGCGATGGCGATTTTTTCCGCGCGGACACCGTCGCGGCCTTCGGACGGGTCGGCTTCGCGCGCTGGGCGGCAAACTCGCGGTACTTCCGCTTGATGTCGCGGGTGGTGTCGTCCTGCGCCGCCCGCAGCCCCCAGCCGAAGGCGACCAGACAAACCACGGACAGACACAGCGCGCGATTGAAGACAGGGGTCGGTTTCACAGGCGTTCTCCACTTAGCGGTGTTCGATTTTCACGCACCGGACGGTCACGTTTTCATCGGGTTCAACGTGTTTTTTCAGGAATTCGCCGAGCGCGAGCACCTGCTCCCGTTCGGTCACCACGCCCTGATCCTTCGGATTGGCTCGAATCCGGACCGTTTCCAGCACCGGCACGCTTTCCGCCGACCAGACGACCCAGAGTTTCTCGGTCCCCTGTTTTCCCTCGAAAACGAATCCGGGGCCGGACTCGACCGGCGGAATCACGAGATTCCGGACGTCGAAGCGCGACGACCCGCCGTTGTCGGACGAACCCGGAAACAGCACCGTGTAGTTCGGGAGCGCGTCGGTCCGCAGCGACGGCGACTCGCTGAAGACATAAAAGTACCCGCCCCGGTTGAGCGTCGCCCGGAGGCGGATTTCCTGCCCGGCGGTCGCCACTGTTGGAGCATCTTCCAAAGTGAACGGCAGGGCCGGTGCGTTCTTTGCCGAAACGGGCACGGACACCGGCGCGGGCGCGGGAGTCGGGACCGACCCCGGCTTCGGGAAGCCCCAGCGCGGCGGGACCCCGACAATGGTGAGCGCGATGCCGGTCCCGATCAGAATTCCGATGAGGCCGGTCACGGGCCAGTTCATTTTGACAGGCGCTGTTTTGGGCAGGTCACCGGTGGCCCGGCGAGCGGTGGTGCCCGACGGGACCACCGCCGACGCGGCCTCGACCTTCGATTCGGAGCCGCCGAGCGTGAGGGTTTCAGTTTCGGGAATCCCGGCGGCGTCGATGCCCTCCAGCGCCGCGATGAGCGCCGTTTCAAAACTCAGGACGCGCTGATACCGCGCTTCAGGATGAAACGCGAGCGCGGTCAGCAGCACCGACTCCAACTGCTCGGGAAGTTCCGGGCGGAGCGACCGCAACTGTCCGCCCGCCCCGGTTTCCTGAAGGTTCCGGTATTCGAGAATCTGGGCGAGCAGGCTCCGGCCCTTCGCGACGAACGGCCTCGCCCCGGTCAGCAGTTCAAACGCGATGATGCCCAGCGCGTAGACGTCGCTCGCGACCGAGGCTTCCTGCCCGTCGAAGAGTTCCGCCGCCATGTAGGGCAGCGTGCCGACCGTGAGCGGCGTCGTGGTCTGATTGCCGGCGGTCGTTTCGAAAATCTTGGCGATGCCGAAATCAATCAGCTTGGCCTGAAGCGTGCCGTCCGCCTGAAACCGCACCATGATGTTGCTGGTTTTCAGATCGCGGTGGATGATGCCGCCCCCGTGAACGGTCTCGACTGCCCGGAAAATCTGGTGAATCAACAAGATGACGGTCGCGATGTCGAGCCGTCCAGCGCCCAGCTTGAGAAAATCCTCAAGCGTCTCGCCCTTCACGAACTCCATCACCAGGAAGGGGCGCCCGTCCTCGACCATCCCGCGATCGAGCACCTTGACCACGTTCGGATGATCGAGCCGGGTCAGCGCCTCGCTTTCCTGCGTGAACTTCCGCAGCAACCACGGGTCCCGGCTCTCCTTGAGCACCTTGACCACGACCTGACGCTGGTGCAGGTGTTCGTCGCGGGCCAGAAACACGACCCCCACGCCGCCCGCGCCGATCCGTTTTTCGATGACGTAGCGCCCGTTCAGTTTCACCCCGACCATCGCGAGGCTCTGCCCCGACGGCGCGACCATGACGGCCCCGGCGACGTCGGCGATCTCGGCCCGGACGGCTTCCGAAAGCTGGTGCGCCTGACGGTCGCTCGCGAGCAGCAGTTCGACTTCCTCGCGCAGCGCGGCGTCCCCGCCGCAGGCGTCCGCGATAAATCCGGCCTGCGCGTCGGGCGCAAGGTCCAGCGCATCCTCGAATATCCGCATGGCCCGCCGATCGAGTTCGCTCACAATGCCGCTCCCCGTGTCAGTTCGCGATACAACCACGCCTTGGCGCTCCTCCACTCGCGTTCGACCGTTTTCTCGGACGCCCCGATCACCTCGGCGATTTCCCGGTTGGTCAGACCGCTGAAAAACCGCAATTCGGTAATCCGGAACTTGCGCTCGTCCCACGTTTCGAGCATTTCCAGCGCCGCGTTCAGCGCGAGCAGATCCACCCGCGGCAGGGCCGCCCCGTCCACTTCGCCCAGCGAAACCTGCTCCCAGTCGCCGCCGCGCTTGTTTGCCTTCATCTTGCGGTATTCATCCACGATGATCCGGCGGATGGTCCGCCCGGCGATACCGTAAAAATGCGCCCGGTTGCGCCACTCGACCCGCTCCTCGTCCACCAGCCGGGTATAGGCTTCGTGGACGATGACCGTCGGCTGGAACGCGTTCTTGAGTTGCGTACACTGGCGGTTCGCGAACTGGCGCGCGATCTTGCGCAGTTCGTCGTAAACCAGTGGAATCAGCCGGTTCAGGGCGCTTTCGTCGCCGTTGTTCCAGGCCAGCAGCAGGTTCGTGATTTCGCCGGGTGTCTCTTTCATGGTTCCTCTGAAACCGCTTTCTATCTTTAAAAGTCGGATTCCATGCGAAAAATCCCTCACGAATGCCGGAAAACCGTTTTTTTCGGACACGGAAAAGTCCCCGGCAGTCCGAAAAGTCGGACCTTCGCCGGGGAGAGTTGTTCCAATAGAACCGGAAAAATCGTGGAGATGGTACTGAACTCAATGTACCGAAAGGCACGGGCGGTCGTCGTGGCCGAAGCCCGACGAGTTCAGCCGTCACGCCGAATTGTTCTCGCCCGAGAGTGTTCCTAATCGCGCCTCGTGCAGCCTGCGGAGGGACGATTCCCTTCGTTAGTCCTTATATACCAGTGGTTTCCGCGAAAGATGAAGTGTTGGGAGCACTAACAGTGCGCGTCGAAAAGCGAATCCCAACGTCGCCCCGTCCTCCCGTCGGCGGCTTCCCAAACCACGCTCCGCACCTTTTTGTGGCGCTCTGGCCTCAGCTTCCCCAGAACCCCGTGACGGGCAGATCGCCGGGCGTGCCGTAGGAAAAACTCGTATCGGCGAAGCCGCTCGAATTCGAATTCCGGATGAAGAAGGTCGCCGCCACGGCGTCGGCGCGATAAATCCCGATGGTGTCCACCTCGTCGCCGTTCCAGTCGCCCACCACCGGACGGTCGCCCGCCTGCCCGTAGAAAAATTCCACATCGGCAAAGCCCTCGGTGTTGGAATACCGCAGATAGACGAACCCGTTCGACGGACGAAACGCTCCGACGGTGTCGGTCCCGTTGCCGTCCCAGTCGCCCGCAATCGGAAGGTCGGTCGCCGTGCCGTAGAAAAAGTCGAGGTCCGCCGGTCCCGCCGAGTTGGCATTCCGCAGCAGAAACCGTCCGTTGCGGACCACCCCCACCGTATCCACGCCGTCGCCGTTCCAGTCGCCGACAATCGGAAGGTCGCCCGGCGCGCCATAGGGAAACTGAAGATCGGCGAACCCGGCGGTGTTGGAATTCCGCAGGTAAAACGTCCCGTTGCGGTAAATCCCGATGCTGTCCTTCCCGTCGCCGTCCCAGTCGCCCGCCACCGGGATGTCTCCGGCGGTGCCGTAAAAGAATTCCCGGTCGGCAAACCCCGGCGTGTTGGAATTTCGCAGGTAGGTGAAGCCCTTCGCCGGACGGAACGCCCCGACGGTCGAGGCCGGTTTGCCGGTTAAAAGATAGTCCCACACAGGTTTATAGACCGGCGTGCCGTCGCCCAGCTTCGGCGTCCGGACGTCCACCACGATCATGCCGTGAAAATTCCCGCTCGCATCCGGCAGATCGAGGTTGCTCGTCAGTGAATGGGTGTTCGAAAACGGCACGAAGGCGGAATCGACGTTCACCACCGGGCCGAAGGCGTTCATCCCGTAGGCTGGCCAGCCGAGCGTCGTGGTCAGCGTCGGGTTGACCAGTTCATCCCGCTGGTGGATGAACCCCCAGAACCGGTCGGGCGGCGTGGCGTTCGGTGTGTTTTGCGGAAAGGCGATCCAGTTGGCGAGGCGTCCGGTGCGGGCGTTGAAATCGAGCGCGGCGTACATGATGACCCGCGCCACCGGACGATACCGCCCGATGATGCCCGCGTGCCCGCCGCCCTGCGAATGCCCGGCCACGACCACCAGCGGCCACTTCACGCTGCCGTCGGCTTCGAGAAACTGCCCCCAGCCGCCGTTCGGAAACCGTCCGTTGAGGTACGCAATGACTTTTTGAAGGCGGTTTTCAATGGAATTGGGCCGGTTGACGTCCACCAGCGAGGTGCGGTCCGTCCCGTCGAGCGTTTCCAGCCGGACGTTGCCGTAACAGTCGAGGTCGGTCCCGCCCGCGCACAGGGCATTCACCGCCTCGTCGTTGGGATAGTTCAACCCGACGACATGAAACCCCTGATCCGCCGCCGCGTCGCAGACCAGTTTGTAGACCGCGGGCGTGCCGCCAGTACCGGGAAGGAAGACGAACAGCCGGTTTTTTGGCGGGACCGCCGGATTCAACTCGCAGTAATGGGCTTCGAGATTGGTCGAAATCTGGCTGTCGGTGTCGCGCGGAGGCACATTCAACGAAACGCGCTGACCGAACGCGGTCCCGGTCAGCATCGCCACGGCAAAAAGGATCGGCACACAGAAACGCAGGCGCATAGGGAGTCCGATGGAAAAAGGAATGGGAACCGTTCAGCCATCGTTTGAGTCGTCCTCGGACGGGAAAGTCTGGATTCACCGGTTCCGCGGCGCCACAACCACCCGCCGTCACCACGATCTCATTGAAAAAACAGGGGTTATCATTTTATCCCAGACTTGGGGAAGGTGAGTTCCGAAGCCCTTATGTCATGCCGCCAGCGGTCCTTTCCGTCGGCGTCGAAACACCGCAGGGTCATCACCCGCTCCTTGCGCGGACCTGAAAATTCGAGGGTCCCGAAATTGTGCCTGCCGTAAACCAGCGTGCCCGGCACGCGGAGCGGATTGTCGATTTCCTTCGGTCCCGGCGTCGGCAGCCCCGAGGCCAGCGAACTCGACGTGAAATCGTAGAGCGGATAGATCCCCGGCACGGTTTTCTTCAGCAGTTCCGTGAAATGCCGGTCGCCGGACAGGAACACCACCCCCGGAATGGCTTCCTCGCGGATGAAATCGAACAATCGCTCCTGTTCGGAGGGAAACCGGTTCAGTCCCTCGTACTGGTTGAAATCATTCAACATCTGGTTTCCGTTGGCGACGATCTTGAAGGGCGCTTCGCTCTCCCGGAGCGAATCCGTCAGCCACTTGAACTGCCCCTCGCCGAACATCGTCTTGCCGGGATATTTCTCGGAAAGCGCGTTCGGCGAACGGTGGTACCGGTCGTCGAGCATGAAAAAGTCGATGTCGCCCCATTGAAACCGCCCGAACACGCCGGGCGTCTCCGCCGTGCCGTAAGCGGGATTCGGCCAGTAATCCCGGAAGACCTTGAACGTGGATTCCCGCCCACGAAACGCACGGTCACTGTCGTTCGGGCCGAAATCGTGGTCGTCCCACGTGGCATAGTGGTGTGTTTTCGCCCACAGCGGCTGAAGAATCGGATGGGCGCGGGTGTGCGCGTAGCGGTAGCGCATCCCCGCCTCGGTGAGCCAGTCGGCTTCCCGCAGATAGCAGTTGTCGCCGAGCCAGAGCATCAGGTCGGGGTTCTGGTCGGCGATGACCGGAAACACCCACGGATTGCCGCTCACCGGGGCGTCCTTCTTGTCGAAGGGCGGATCGGGAATATAGGCGCAGGACCCGAAGGCGACCTTGAAGTTCGGCGGCTCGGTCCGCCACTTCCACATCGGCTGGGTTTGAAAGGTCATCGCGTAGGGCCGTTCGATCCGCTCACCCTCGATGAAGATTTCGTAATCGTAGCGCGCCCCGAAGTCCAGTCCGCTCAAGGTGAAACGGGCAATGTGGTCGCTTTCGGGACCGGTTTTGACGATCTCGCTCAAATGAGCATGGGCAGTGTCGCCCTGTTTCCAGTACCGCACCTGGACCCGAACGGGACGTCGGGTCTGGAGCCAGATGACGGTTTCCGTCATTTCGGCGTAGCCGAGCATCGGGCCGGAAAGGAGGGCGTCCGGTTCCTTGCCCCGCGCCCGCAACCTGGAAAGGGAAAGGGCAACCGGCGAGAGCAGCAAATGTCCGAGAAAGGAACGTCGTTTCAATGAGGTTCAGCCGAAAAGAAAAGATCTCCGCGCTGGGGCACAGGCGGATTTTGTAACACCGTGGTTACCCGGAAGTTGAGACGAGCCGCCAATCTTGTCCAAAACGACCTTGAATGGCAACGCTGAACCGAACTGGTTTGACCAGTTCGGCCAGTTTTTTTGTAACTGTTCAGCCTCCGTTCGCCCTGCCCTCAAGGACAGGACGACGACCGGGGGGATTTCCCAACCCATCCGGCTTCCGGACGGAGGTCCGTAGCAACTCCCAGGTCAGAATCCGATCCCGGTTCATTTGACAGTTCAGCGGGTGACTGAACCGTTGTTCATGCACGTCCCAGCCCAGTTTCCTCAGTTTGACCGAAAGAAAACAGATGCTGTATTCGACGTCGAATTTCCGGTGAATGAACCGGCGGATGTCTTCGAGGGTCCAGCGGTCACCGGCACATCCGATCGGTTTTTCCGGCTGGGCAAGGGTTTCCAGAATCGCAGTCCACTGGCGTTTTGACAGTTGCGGCGGACGGCCGATCCGCCGCTTTCGGAGATTCCCCATCGGGTTGTTTTCAAGCCGCCGCGCCCAAACGGAAACGGCGGCGCGAGTGACGCCCAGCCGACGGGCGATTTCGGATTGCGAAAGATCGGTCGCGCGCAGCAGTCGCGCGCCTTTCAGCCGCCGGGCCTCGACTTCTTCAAGGGCTTGAACAGTTTGAATAAAACCTACTCATTTCTGCTTATTTATAATCAAAATAAGCAGGTTTTCATTTTAATCGGAACGGCATTTTTTTCTTTCCAGTGTTTCCATTCCACTGTTGCATTGGTTGGAGGAAACGTTCCAGACTTGGGACGACCAATTCTATTCGGTCGGCGGGGAATCCCGAAATGCTGACGGCGCATAAAATTGCCCTTGAACCGAACGACCGGCAGGCGACCTACTTTGCGAAAGCCTGCGGGACGGCGCGGTTTGCGTACAACTGGGCGCTGGCGGAATGGAAGCGGCGATATGACCTTCACCGGGCCGATCCGAACCAGCCAAAACCGACCGAAGGCTTTTTGCGTCGGGAACTCAACGCGGTCAAGCGAAAAGACTTTGCGTGGATGCTGGAAGTGACCAAGTGCGCGCCGCAGATGGCAATCAAGCAGCTTGGTCGGGCGTTCGAGAACTTTTTCGCGGGCCGGGCAAAGTACCCGGTGTTTCGAAAAAAGGGCGTCCACGACCGGTTCACGATTTCTAATGACCAGTTCGAAATCAAGGACCAGCGCATCCGGATTCCGAATCTCGGCTGGGTACGCCTGCGGGAACGGCTGCGATTCGAGGGGAAAATCCTTTCGGCCACGATTTCCAGAACCGCCGACCGGTGGTTCGTGAGCGTTGCGGTTGAAACCGAAGAACCCCACCCAGGCGTCGCGCCCGATTCGGAGGCCGTCGGCGTCGATCTTGGCGTCGCGACGCAGGCGACGCTCTCAACCGGGGAGAAACTGGAAGGCGCGAAGCCGCATCGCGTTCTTCTGAAACGACTTCAGCGGCTGTCACGCGGCCTGTCGCGGAAAGAAAAAGGGTCGCGCAATCGCCACAAAGCGAAAACCAAGCTGGCGCGATTGCACGCCCGAATTTCAAATATCCGCCGCGACGGACTCCATAAACTGACGACGGACCTGACCCGTCGTTTTCACACCATCGGCATCGAGAACCTGAACGTATCGGGGATGCTCAAGAATCGCCGACTGGCGCGGTCAATTGCCGATCAGGGATTTCACGAGTTCAAACGTCAGTTGACCTACAAGGCGGAACGTCGTGGAAATCTGGTTGTCGTTGCGAGTCAATGGTTTGCGTCGAGCAAGACCTGTTCGGCGTGCGGTCACACACTCGAAACCTTGCCGCTTTCGGCCCGAAAGTGGACCTGCCCGGAATGCGGAAAGGTTCTGGACCGGGATGTGAACGCGGCGGTCAATTTGAAGAAATACGCGGTGAGTTCCACCGTGTCAGCCCGTGGAGCGGAAGGCGCTGGCGGCGGTCGCAAGGCTGCCGTGAAACCGTCCGCGACGAAGCGGGAATCCAACGGCAAAACGACTGCATAGCTTTCATCAGATATGAGTAGTTTTGTGTAGGTTTGGAAGAACGGTCAATTTCTGCATGTTCTCTCCGGGCGCGTTCCCGATTCGGCGGGAACCGTCGATGGCGCGCGGACGTCTCGCCGATCGCATCGGGACCGGGAAAAACGCGCGCAAATAATTCAGTTCAAAGGATTTCAAACGACACGGAAGAGAACTCCGGCGGGGCCCGGGGAGACGCCTGGGAAAAGGGGCGGCCCCGCGCGTACACCGGATTGGAACGGACCGGTCGGCGGGGTTCAAGGCTGAAAAACACGACCCACGCGGTGGCGGGAATCAGGCCGCGAAGAGACGAGCGGCCCCCGGCGGACGTCGGGGCGACCACGCACCGGCAGTGTTCGTCGAGATTGGCCGAAAACGGCTGATTCCAGCCCCCCGGTCGGGTATCCCGCAGCAGCCGACGCTGCCTGACCGGACAGCCGACCGTCGAGGGCGAAGTGGTTTCGACGTGGCAGGAAGCCTCCGGGACCGCCCACTTCAACCGTGAAAGCAGCCCGCGCGCCGCCCCGAATCCGCCCTGAGCACCCACCAGCGCCGCCAGCCCGAGCAGGGAAAGACACACCGACCAGCCGAACGCCGCCGCCGCGCGTCGGTGGACGGCGGGGCGGTTCGGTTCGGGCGGGCGGTTTCTGAATGATCCGGGCACCGGCTGGAAACTCACTTTCCAAAGGACTTACGGGCAGCGACGAAATAGCCGTCAGCTTTGAACGGTCGCCTTGTAGCCCGCCTTTTTCACGGCGGCGATCAGGCGTTTTTCGTTCGACCGGGCGGGGTCGAAACTGACTTCGGCGATTCCGGTTTCAAGATTGACGGTACAGGCCGTCACGCCGCGTTCTTTTTTGAGGAAGCGAGTCACGCGGTTGACGCATCCCTCGCAGTGCATCCCGGAAACAGTCAACTTCACCGTCTTCAGGTTCGCAGTTTGGGCCTGAACCGTAAAAACCGGCTCCGGCGAGACAAACGGGCCGGCGAAAACGCAACCGGCGGCAGCAAGGGCAAGGATTGTCCTTTTCATCTTAATTCTCCGTTTTGAAAAAAGTGAGGGTAGATATTGTCGCAACCGGCCACACGACCGGCGCGGACGGACAAAGGCATCCGGTCACGCGAAAACGCGCCGAAGTGATTCAGCTTCAATGAGTTGCTTGAGCTATGCGAGGGAGAATGCGGGCGGGGCGCGGGAGAGCCGCCGGTCGAGGAATTGAAAGCGCGGAAAAAGCTGCCGCCGGGCAGAGCGGACAATGGCTGGTTCGGGCGGCGGCAGCGTCGCGACGTTTCCGGCGAGCAGCGCCGACTGGACCTGACTCGCGGTTGTCGAGCCGGAAACGTCGCAGCAGCATTTACCGTGCAGGCTCGGTTCGCCCGGATTGAAGCCCGGCGGGAGAGATGGTTCGGAGGTGGCCGCCCGTTTCGCCGTCATCATCGGGCAGTCGGCGGACATCCGGTCGCCATCCATCTTGCAGGACGGCCCCATCGAACACATCGCGTCGAGCGGATTCGAAAACTTCCCGGTCAGCGCCCCGAGAAACAGCAGACCGCCCAGCGACAACAGCGCGGCCACGACCAGTTGGCCGAAGGCGGCGGCCTGCGCGGCTGAACACACCTTGATTGTCCGGGGCGACGGCGTCACGAAAACTCGATGGGTCCGGGGTGTTCTTCGAACCGGGTAAAAGCGCGGCTCGAAGGTGAGAAAGCGTACGTTGCCATTCAGACTCCCGGAAAACAAGTCGGAGTCCTCCGGCCAGGGTCATTCAATTCTCCCTTTTCCATCCCCCATCCGCCCCGTTTCCCCCGATTCGCTCGAAGACTCGCATCATCGGGGGCTATTTGCGGAAGCGCGGTGGGCAGGGTTTCAGGCCGGTTCGGCAATTTCAACCCACAAAATCCGGAGGGGCGGGAGAATTGAATGCCCCTGCCTCCGGCACATCGTCCGCAACGACCTTCAGACCGATTCGCCACCACGGAACTTTGAAGAACCGTTCATCGGGAGCGCGCGTAGCCGCTGGCTGTTTTCGGGCGTCAGATGGAGCAGCGTGTCGGCCCGTTCCAGTCCCTTCAAAAGAAGCTCCGCATGCGGCAATGCCGCGGCAATCCCCCCGAATTGTGCAGGTCCGATCTTCACGCCCGGAGGCGGCCCGTTTGCGAGGCGGAATCCGGAATGACCGTTTTTCCTCGCTCAACCGGGATTTACGCAACTATTTTCCGCCAACAGTTCGAAAAAGAACGCACTGAATGGTGATTCATCGTTCAAAAACCTATTATTCAAAAACGGGACGAACTTCGATCCCGCCTTCCGTCTCCCACGCTCCGTACGTCATCTCCGGTCTTCATCCGAGGTATCCGCTCATGGAATCTTCAGCCGCCGCCGCGCTGAACGCGCAATTCATCGAAAACCTGCTCGAAGCCATCGAAATCATCCTCGGCGGTCGAAATCTCGACGCCGAACACGCCCATGCCATCGGTCTGGTGGACGAAATCGCCGACGGTCCCGTTTCCGCCGTCGAAATCGCCGCCCGGCACGCCCGCGAGTACATCCTCACCGGAAAAGGCACGCTCGCCGAACGCTTCGCCGAACGCAAACAGGCCGTGACCGCGTGGGATGCGCCGCTCGCGGGCTTTTCGAGAAGTACCATCGAAAACCATCCGCGGGTGATCCGGTTCATCGAGCAGGCCAAGGTCGTCGGACGCGAAAAGGCGGTCCGGCGCGCGCTCGACTGCATCTTTTACGGACTTGAAAACGGCTACGGCGCGGGCTTGAAGAATGAAGCCCGGACCTTCGCCGAGGCGGTCGCCGATCCGGAAGGCGGACAGTTCGGCATCCAGGCGTTTCTCGACAAGAAAAGCGCCCCGCTGCCGATGCGGACACTGATGTTCAAGGGCGATTCAAAGGAACGGGAACTGCTCGACGCGGGCGACCTGCTTCCGATGTACACGCCGTTTTTCCCCGGACTGACCCAGATTCCCAAGTGGCAGTATGCGCAGGCGGTCGTCAAGGACCCGAAAACCGGTGCGGCGCTCCACGGCGACCCGATTGATGTCGAAAAGGAAATTGTCGTCCCGGTTGAAATGCCGAACCCGGACCAGGTACTGCTCTACATCCTCGTCAGCGAAGTCAACTTCAACGATATCTGGGCTTTGACGGGAATTCCGATTTCGGTGATGGACGACCACGATCAGGATTACCACACCTCCGGATCAGGCGGGCTGGCGCTCGTGGTCGCGATGGGCAGCGAAGTGAAGCGCGAAGGCCGCATTCAGGTCGGCGACCTCGTTTCGGTCTATTCCGGCCAGAGCGACCTCTTCTCGCCGATGGCGGGCCTCGATCCGATGTTTTCCGACTTCTCGATTCAGGGCTATCAGGGCGAAAACGGCTCGCACGCGCAGTTCATGCTCGCGCAGCCGCCGCA
>JAAFHI010000469.1 GCA_013298335.1 Actinomycetota bacterium | reverse complement strand
GCAAACCTCGGCAACCAGTTCGGGACCTCGCCCGACACACACTTCGGCGTCGATTTCGGCATCCCGAGCCGTCCGGAGACCGAAACGTTCCGCGTCACGACCAATATCTTCGCCGCGCTCACCGGCCTCGCGGTGGTCACCGCCTCGTTCGCGGAGATTTTCCACCCGCTGCAACCACTCGCCCAGGGGCTGATCGGTCTTTTCTTTCTGGGGGCGGGCTTCGTCGCGGGCGGGAACAAACGGGCGACGGCGGCCTACGCCGGGGCGGGCGTCGCGCTCTACGCCGGGATCTTCTGCGCGCTCCACGGAAATCTGCACCGCGATCTCTACTGGACCGGCGCGGGGCTGGCCGTCGCAGCCCTGATCGGCTACTTCCTCAGCCGCCCGACGGAACAATCCGTCTCCGAACCGCTCGGAAGCGCCCTGCTCGGCGTCACCGTCACGCTGCTGACGATTCTGGTCATGGCTTCCCTGCCGGAATTCGTGGAGTGGCCCGGTCGGCGGCTTGAAACGTTCATTGTCTTTGCCTGCGCCACGCTGGCCGCCGGGCATGCGACCTTCCGGCGGCGACGGGAATTCGGCTACGCCGCCGCGCTGTGCGGCGCGCTGGCCTTCACCCGGCTGCTTCAGATCGCGCACCTGCCGAACCGGGAATTTCCGACCGCCTTCGTCATCTTCGGATTCACGCTGCTGCTCGTCGGCCTGCGGGTCCTGCCGCGGTACGAAACCGACCTCCCCGAAGACGAGCGGCGGTCGCCAGTCTTCATTCACTGCGGAGACTTTCTCACCATCGGCGGTCTGCTCGGCGTGGCGATTCTGGGCATCGAGCTGCCTTTCACCACCGTTGACCGGCTGCGCCATCTGGCCGGAATGGGCCTGGGCATCGTGGTCGGCGCGACCATCGCGACGGCGGCCCGGGAACGCACGACGCGCAGCACCTATGCCGTCATCGGGCTGGTGTTCAGTTTCCTCACGCTGATTCAATCCCTGCGCATCGCCGGGCTGAACGAACGCGATTTCCCGACCGCGCTCCTGCTGTTCGGATTCGCGACGCTGCTGTTGGGGCTGCGGGTCTTCCCGAAAGCCGAGGTCGCCGCGCCCGAAAGCCGTGATCTGGCACCGATGTACACCGCCATCGGACACCTGCTGACGGCGGCGTCCCTGTTCGGCGTGGCGGTTCTCAGTCTCGATCTGGCCGAATCGCCCGCTGGAAAGGCCCGCCATCTGGCCGGGATGGTCCTGGCCATCGTGGTCGGCGCGACCATTTCAGCCGTCGGGCGCGACCGCGCGACCCGCACCTTCTATGCCGCCGTCGGCCTGCTCTTCGGATTTCTGACCTACGCGGAATCGCTCCGCGTGGCCGACCTGCCGGAACGCCACTTTCCGACCGCGACGCTTCTCTTCGGATTCACGGTGCTGGTTCTCGGCATTCAGGTCCTTTCGAAACGCCGGACGACCGACCCGGAAGCGCCCCGGCTGGACCTGCTGTTCACCATCGGCGGCCACCTCGTCACGGGACTGTCGATGGCCGGTGTGACCATCCTCGCGCTTGACCTCCCCGCAGCCCGGGCGGAACGCCTCACCCTGCTGGCCGGAATCGGGTTCGCCCTCGGCGCGGCGGTGACCATCGGCACCGTGGCGCGGGAAAGCCTGACCCGCAACCTCTATTCGCTGGCCGGGATGTTTTTCGCGGTCCTCTTCTATATTCGGACGCTGAATGTCTACGGCTACTCGGTGCTGGCCGACATCGAACTGCTGACGCTTCCGCTCGGCGCGATGCTGATGGTCACCGGATGGCTCAAGAACCGTGGGCGGGACGGCGAAAACGGGTTCGGGACGGCGTTCATCTGGCTCGGAAGCATCCTGTTCTGCGTTCCGGTCATGCTGCACGCCTTTCAGGTCCGGTTCGACTCCGGAACGTCCTGGCGGCTCGACATCCTGACCGATTCGGCGGCGATCACGGCGCTGACGCTCGGCTGGTGGCTGCGCCAGCGCGGCCCGGTCGTCTTCGGAGGCTGCGTGCTCGGAACGCACCTCGCGGTGGTCATTCTCGATTCGGTCAAATGGGGACAGGTTCCCTACGCCGTCTACCTCTTCGGCATCGGTTCGACCAGCTTCCTGATCGGGGCCGGGGTCTGGTATCTCAGCCGCAATCCGGAACTCCTCCAGCGGTTCGGTTCGGGGTTGCGCGCCGGGTGGCATTCGCGGTTCGCGCCCCGCCCCAAGGAGCGGTAAACCGACATAACTGAAGAAAGTACGCAAAATCCCCGCTCGAATTGACACTTTCGAAGAAACTCTGTTAGTTTCGATTCAGTCTCGAAGTGATTTCTTCACTCCCGGCACGACATCAAAACCCAGATTTTTTTCCTTTCGAGAGAACCCCTATGCCGCTCGTTGGTGATCTCACAGACCTCGCATTGGTGGACATCATTCAGATCAACTGCGTCGGGCGAAACACCGCCCGACTGACGGTCCACTACCCGATCGGCGACGGGGTCTTTTACTTCGCCGACGGCGAGGTGGTGGATGCCCGTCTTGGAAATCTGGTCGGTGTCGAGGCGGTCTACAAGGCGCTCGCCTGGGAGCAGGGGTCGTTCCGGATCGACACCGGAATCCCGGCCCCGACCCGAACCATCTTCGAACCGTGGGCGAACCTCATCATGGAAGGACTGCGTCTGCTCGACGAGGCCCGCGCGGGAATGATTCCCGAGAGCGGCGAGCCGATCATGACGCCCTCGACCGCCACCCCGACCACGACCACCAGCGGGGGCCTGCGCAGCATCAACATCTATCAGTCGCTGGTCAACGACCTCACCAAGGTCAAGGGCATCGACGCGGCCCTCGCGGTTGCCCGCGACGGCACGGTTCAGGCGCTCAGCAACCTCAAATCCCCTGAAAAGATCGGGATGATGGTCGCCCTCCTCACCCACCTCGGACGTCTCAGCACGATGCCGGGCCGGGTCGGAAATCTTTCCCGCATGACCATCAGCGCCGGGCCGAAGAAAATCATGCTGTTCGACATGGAAAACTACCTCGCGCTCATCGAGTTCGGGGCGGCCATCCGGTTCGAGACCATGAGCCCGCACATCGACCGCATCTTCCGGAAAATGCAGGCCCGCATCATCGGCGCCGCCGAAGGCGTGAACACCGGCCTGCTCGGCGGTACCGGCCCCCTGGCGTCCGGCCCCTTCTCCGGACCGCTGACCATGTAGTCACGCTGGCGGGCCGCAACCAACCGACCCTCCCGATCCTTCTTCCGACCGTTCGAACCGAACCATGATTGTCCCGCGCGGAAAGCCCGTCCACGAAAACCTCAGCACTTCCTATGTCAACGTCGCGGCGCTGCTCGCCGACCTCCAGGTAAACGAGTTCACCGGGTACGTCTCGGTCGGATTCTGGAGTTACGACGGCTACATCTTCCTTTCGCACGGCCAGATCATCAACGCCTACGAAAGCGCCGACGGCAACGCCAAGCGCGAACGCGAAGCCCTCGACGGGATTCTCTCGCGGTCGCAGGCGCGCAGCGGCGCGGTCGGATTCTTTCAGCACCCGGACCCGGTCATCCGCGCCATCGCGGGCATCATCGATGGCGAAGCGGTCCACCTCGATCTGTCTTCCGAATTCACCAACCTCGAAAAACTCGTCGAAAAACTCAGCCGGGCCACGGAATCCGCGTGGTACGTCGAGGTCAAGTTCGAACGTTCGCTCGGCGGCGGCATCATCTACATCACCGGCGGAAAAGCCGAGGGCGTCGCCTCGATTCGCGAGTCCGAAAGTTCCGATACCCACCGCACCGCCATCGGCAAGGAAGGGCTGACGCTGATTTACGAGAAGACAGCGGCCATCGGCGGCATCTTCAACGTCTACAAATCGACCGAAACCGGCGTTGTCGCCCCGCCCGCGCCGCCGACCCAGCCGACGTCGGTGGCCCCGCCCGCCGTCCTGTCGCCCGCCGTAACCCCCTTCCCGACCCCGCTGCGCGACGTTTCCGCCGACCGGGACGATCCGCCGCCGACCCAGCGCAACCCGGAAGTCCGGATTACCGGCCCCGCGACGCCGGCCACCCCGCTCGAACCGGTCGTGGACACGGTGCTCGTCGAGGATACCGAAGAGGATTCCCCGCTCGAACTCGACGAGGAAACGGCCACCTCGCTGACGCAGGAACAGTATTCC
>JAAFHI010000988.1 GCA_013298335.1 Actinomycetota bacterium | reverse complement strand
CGACGGTGTTCAACGGCGGCGAAACCCTCGCCCCCGGCGGCATCGACATCAGCAACCGGTCGATCCTCTTGGACAACGGCGCGGTGCTGAACACGCAACCGGTAGGCGATAATCGATCGACGCTCCGCTTCGCCCCGCTCGGCGGCACGGTGACCTCGCAAAACGGGGCGTACTTCCTGGCCCAGGACGCCCAGTTCAACGGCTTCGGGGACTACAACCTCGACAATGCGCTCAACCGCATCGACGGCGTGCTGCGGGCGGAAACCGGTGGCAGCAACATCCTGTTGCGGGTCGGCAGCAGCCTGACCATCGACCGTTTCCGCGGCATCCGCTCGCCGGGGAACCTGACGCTCTACGTCGGCGAGAACTTCGTGCTGGAAGACGGCCGTGCGGACACGGATAGCGCCAAATACAGTACGCCACTGGTGAACATCGGCGGCGGGAACCTGCTCGTGGTTGCCGGGCTGAATCCGCTGTCCAACGGGGCACCGATCAACGACCCGAACTCGCCGGTGACGCTGTTCCGCTCGGATGCGGTGATCGTGGCAAACTCGATTGTCTACGGCACGGATAGCCGCGACAACAAACCGGCGAACGTGAATAACATCCGCCGGGACAACTTCGAGATTCGCGCGGTTCCGGGCCAAACGATCCGCGTATTCGGGAACAACCCGACGGTCGAGCCGGGCGACCAGATCACGCCGATTCGGAAACAAGTGGCGAACCTGCGGCTCACGAACGTCGGCTTCGACGGCGACGGGAGCGGGTTGTATACCTTCAACTTCACGAACCAAGCAGACGGAACGGTTCGCTACAGCCAGATCGAGTCGCTCGGCCAACTTGGCTTCCGCGGGGCGGTGATCCAAACCGGGGACCGGACCTACTCCTTGCGATACCAAACGTTGCAAGCGGCCGCGAACTCCGAGTCGATCAGCCGGTCGGTCACGGGGTTGGGGCTACAACTGAACCCGTTCGTCGTGGCCCCGTCGCTGCGGAACTCGCAGACCAGCTTCAACAACCCGCAGATCGCCTTCGCGGACTTCAACGGCGACCGTAGCGTGGACCTTATCATCGCCAGCGGTGCCGACGACGCCCCGCTCGTCACGGTGATCGACGGCGACACGCTGTTGCAGAATACGCAGGAACTGCGGCTCGACCAGTTGAAGTCCAACCAGATCTTGGCCCAGTTCTTCGCGTTTGAACCGACCTACCGCGGCGGGGTGAACATCTCCGCCGGGGACTTCAACAACGATGGGAAGGCCGAAATCGTTGCATCGGCTCGCCAAGGGGGGAGTGCCCGCGTTCGTATCTTCGGTTTCGTGGATGGTGCCAACCCGTCCGACCGGGCGATTCAGGCGGACGGGTTGGCCAACAAGAACGAATTCCTGACGAAGAACTCGAACTTCTTCGCCTTCGCTGCCGACGACCCGAACTTCCGCGGCGGGGTGAACATCTCGGCGGGCGATGTCAGCGGGGACGGGAACGATGACCTTGTTCTTGGGGCTGGGGTGGGTGGCGGCCCGCGGGTCCGCATCCTGAGCGGAACGAACGGGGCGGTTCTCAACGACTACTTCGCCTACGATCCGAACTTCCGCGGTGGAGTGTTCGTCGCCGCCGGGGACTACGACGGCAAGCTGGACCCGGATACCAACCGGGCCACGGCGGAAGTCGTCACGGCCCCTGGGTTGGGCGGCGGGCCGCAGATTATTGTCTGGGGTGGCGTCGGCATCCGCGGCCAAGAGAAACAACTGCTGAGCTTCATCGGATTCACACCGACAGGTGCGTCGCTGAGCGTGGCGGGGAACTCGATGAACATGAACACAGGCGTTGGCGGCGTCGCGTTCTCGACACGGAACGATTCGGGGTTGCTCGAAATCCTGGTCAGCACGCCGCGCGGGCCGGGCCTCCAGGTCAAGCGATTCAGCCCGACCCCAGGGATGACGCCGGGGATGCAGCCGCCGGAGTTCGACTTCCTGAACGGGCCGAACGGTCTGCTCGTTCCTACTGGGGCGGGCGACCCGTCGCTCCGCGATCCGGTCACGAACGCTGTTATCAACCCGAACGAACTGCGGGACGGGGCGACCGTTGCCGGCTTCTCCCCGGATTGATTCAATCAACCGAAGCGACATTCGCGCCCGGCGGGGTTTTCCCGCCGGGCGTTTTCCTGCGCGGGTCCGATCATGGCGGAATCGTTTGCCGAGCGTGCCGCGAGCTTTCGCGCGAGTTTTACCCGGCTCGAAACGGAGATCGGCCG
>JAAFHI010000162.1 GCA_013298335.1 Actinomycetota bacterium | reverse complement strand
TCGGCTTGGCCTCCCACTGTTCAGCCCAGAACTTGAACGGATGCTCGGTTCATACGAGGTCGTGATCCACATGGCGGCGCTGGTGGATAAACGCCCCGAAGCCGCGGCGGAGTGCTTTCGCGTCAACGCCGAAGGCACGCGCTGGCTGGCCGAGCGGCTTTCCCGCGGTCAGACGCTCATCCTGACCTCGACCAAGGACGTCTACGACCGGAGCTGCGAATTGTACGAAACCGTGCCCGAAGCCTGCTCCACCGGCTACACCGGGCAGAACGGATACGCCTGGTCGAAACTTCTGGCGGAGCGGTACGGCGAGTTTTACGCGGTCGAGCGGGGATTCAAGGTCGGGATTTTCCGGCTTTCCACCGTCTTCGCGGCCCCAACGGAGGGGAATCCGGGCGGATTCGTGTCCGGTTTTGCGCGGGCGATCCGCGAGGGGAAGCCCCTCGTGTTGCGGGGTCAGGGAAGGCAGGTTCGGGACCTTTTGCCGGTCGGCGAGTTGGTCCGGGCGTTTCAAAGTTTTCTGGAATCAGGGCGAACCGGCGAAATCTTCAACGTCGGGGGCGGCGCGGCCTACGCCATGACCTTTACCGATCTGGCCGAACGGCTCGGCCTCGTCCTCCGGCAACCGATCCGGCTCGAACCGTCCGATCAGCCGATCCCGCCCGGAGACCAGTTCCGGTTCGTGGCGGATATCCGGAAACTTGGCCTGCTGCTGGGGTGGGAGCCGTCGTTCGACCTGAACGCCGAGCTTGAGAAAGCCTGAACTACTTCTTCGGAATGGCGCGCAGGGCGGAAGAAATCGTCCGGATGACCAGATTCGAAAACAGCATGGACTGGGTCTGGGCGATGGTCAGCGCCTTTTCGGTCAGGGGAAGGGTTCGAAATTCATCGAGGGTGCTGTTGTGGGCGGTCAGTTCGCGCGGCGGCGCAGCGAATTCCTTGGTTTCCTTCTTCACCATCGTCAGATTCTCCCGAAATCGCGTGAAATAAAATTGACCTGTGGTGGCTTCAAATTACCACCGGAAGCGCGCGGCTGACTACCGGCGGATACCGACACTACCGGAAATACCCATAGGCGACGGAAAGCGCGGTCAACTCGGTCACGGTCAGGAGGTTGCTGACGACCAGAAAACGCAGGAATGCCGGGTGCGAGCCGTTCTGGCTCTGGCTGACAAGCGCTCGTCCGGCGGCATTCTGACTGAGGCTGTCGAGCATCCGGGTATCGGTCGGGGCGCGGTAAAGCACCACCTGCTGCCAGACCTGGGGTAGAAAAAGAATGGCCCCGAGAATGCCGATGATCGTCGAGTTGAGATAAAAGCACAGGCCGACGAAGAGAATCTGGGCCAGATTGATTTCGAGGAAGGCGATCAGCATGGCCCCCTTCACGCCGTACATCACGGGGAGCGTTTTCAAACCGTTCTGGCGGTCGCCCTCGATGGCCTTGAAATCGTTCATCGCGATCAGGCCCATCGCCACCAGCCCGTTGATAATTCCAAGTAACAAATGGACATAGGAGATTTCGCCCGGCTTGAGGAAGAGTTCCGCCGAGAGCAGCCACGGCACGACACAGTAGCCGAGGCCGACGGAAGTCGTTCCAAGCCAGCCGTTTTCCTTGAAGCGAAATCCGGGGGCGCTGTAGACGTAGGCGAGAAACAGGCCGCCGAGTCCGAGGGCGATCACGAACGGGCTTTTGGTCAGCATGTAGAGCCCGGCGGTGTTTCCGAGGACGAGCAGAGCCGTGATGATGAAGTTGGCCCGCGCCGCCGGAAGGGAAATGCGCCCCGAGGGAATCGGGCGGTCCGGGTCGTTGATGGCGTCGAGGTGTCGGTCGAAGTAATCGTTGATGGACTGGCTGAATCCGGTCAGAAGGGGGCCGATCAGGCCGCAGGCGAGGAAGAATTTCAGGAAATTGACCGGGGTCACATCCTTGAGTTGAACGCCCGCCGCCAGGACGCCGCAGCAGAACGCCTGCCACGGGCCAAGCCAGGTCACCGGGTCGAGCAGTTGGATATGGGTCACGAGTTGCTGCGCCAGCGTTGCGCGCGGGACAATCTGGGTGGTTGACATTCAGGACTCCGGAAGGCGAGTTGACAGCCCAAAGACTCTAATCCATATTCGTGCAAATCCTTGCTCAAGTACACCATGAAGTTCGAAGGAAGTTTTGACTCGTGACGAACGCGCCCTCGTTCAGTTCAACCACGACGGGCGTTTTCGGAACGACGCCGCTGGTCCTCGCGCCTCCGGCGGAGGATATCGCTCCGGCCTATGAATACTGCCGGGCCATCACCCGTACCCACGCCAAGAGCTTTTATTTCTGTGCCCAGACGCTGCCGTACCGCAAGCGTCTGCCGATTTACGCCATTTACGCGCTCTGTCGGCATATCGACGATCTGGTCGATACGACCCGGAACGCCAGTCGGGAGGAACTGACCGGCAAGGTCGAGGAATGGGCCGAGGCGCTGCGGCGGGTCTATGACGGACGGACCTTTCCGGCGCATCCGATTCTGGTGGCCTGGGCGGATTCGCTGAAATCCTTTCCGATCCGCTATGAAAACGCGCTGGACCTCATGCGCGGCTGTCTGACGGATCTCGACGAAAAGGATGTCCGGTTCGGGACCTTTGACGAATTGTACGTGTACGCCTACCGCGTGGCCTCGCTCGTCGGGCTGATGTCGTCGGAGATTTTCGGCTACACGGACGACAGCGCGCTCCAGTACGCCGAGGCGCTCGGCATCGCGTTTCAACTCACGAACATTCTGCGTGACGTCGGCGAGGACGCCCGCCGCAACCGCATCTACATTCCCATCGAGGATTTGCGGCGGTTCGGCTGCACCGAGGACGATGTGCTGCGCGGCGGACTGACGCCGAATTTCATCGAGCTTTTGAAATTTCAGATTCGGCGCGCCCGCGATTACTACCGCGAGGCCGACAAGGGTATCGCGATGCTGTCGCCCGACAGCCGGTTCACGGTGTACTTGAGCAGCCGGATTTACGGCGGGATTCTGGAAGACATCGAGCGTCACGGCTACGACGTGTTTTCCCGCCGGGCGCACGTCTCGACGATCCGGAAGGTGGCGAATTTCCCGAAGCTGTGGGCCGAGGCGAAAATTCGCTTCCGTTAAGGAAGACCGTGGCTGGCGACCGACGTGGCGCGGATATAGTAATACATAACGCTAATTATCCGACGCAAGAAGTAAATGGAAAAGTACCTTCGCGCTCTGATGTCGAGTTCTCTTCCGCTGCCGATGGCCGCAGTGATCGGCATCTGGCTCGGTCTGTATTTGCTCACACTCGTATTGCATTCCCGAGCGCACGGACGTCTTCGACAGGTTGCACCGGAATACGCGGCGGAAACCGCCAAACGCTATCCCCGTCCCTTTGGCTGGGAGTCGCTTTTGCGGTTTTTTGCTTCTGGCCTGCTTATCGGTGCTTCGGTCGTCTCGTCTTTCATCTTTGATGACCGGCTTTTTGTTTTCTTCGCCGGAGGCCAGCTTCTTTACTGCACCGCACTGGTCGGACTCAATTTTCTTGGCCTTCAAAACCTGAAAAAATCAAAAACGGCAAATTTGTACCGGGTTGAAGAAGCCGAAGACAATCAGAAAGCCGGACAGAATCTTTTCATCTTTCTTTCGGCTCTGTTTGTCGTGGTTGGCCTGCTCGTAGGACATCTGTCTCCTTTGGGCGCGGCTTTTTTTCTTTTGATTGCCGAGGCGAGACCTTCAAACCGCAAGTGACTATTCTACTCGTTCGATTCGCCCTCGAATCCAGTCCGCCAGTTCCGTCTCGCCAATTGAATTTTCCGCAAGTTTTAGAAAAGTCAGATACTTCTCGCCCTGATCGGCCTTCAGATCGAAACCGTTCAACAACAAAAACGTTCGGGTCACGACGAGTGAAACCCGCTTGTTGCCGTCAATAAAGGGATGGTTTCGACTGATCCCGAAGGCATAGGCGGCGGCAAGCGCGGCGAGATCGGGTTCGCCGTATGCGAGCAGGTTTTCCGGTCGCGCCAGCGCCGATTCCAGCAGTCCCTCGTCCCGGATGCCGGGACGCCCCCCGTGTTCGCTGATTTGTCGGTGATGGATGGCCTTCACGACGTCCGCGCGAATCCAGGTGCAGGACATCATTCGGCCAGCTTTCGAAGCGCGTCCCGGTCTTCCCTCATCACCCGTTCGGCAATCTCCATCTGGGCGGCAAAGTCGGGGTCGAAAGGCGTAAGCTGAATGCCGTCAGTTGTTTCCGTGGCATACAGCAGATCGCCTTTGGTCACCCGCAGCCGCTCGGTCAGTTCCCTGGGAAGCACGATCCCGACCGAATTCCCTACCGCTACCACCTTCAATGTCGTCATGGAATTCATCTCCCGTAAAGTAATTACAGATGTAATAACGAAAAAGGTGGCGGCCTTCAAGTCACCAGCGGGCCGACCGGATTGCGCCCCGACTTCAAGTCGGAACTCCGGTGACCGGACTTTTCCCTGATTGCAATGTGCTAGCCCCTGTGTAAGATTCGCGCGCACGAACGGCTCACCCAAAAGAATCACCAATTTCAAAAGCAAGTCACCATTCCTCACCCGATAGGTAGACGTCCATGACCAATCACGTCCTTGGAATCGACATCGGCGGCACGGGCATCAAAGGCGCGCCCGTCGATCTCACGACCGGCACGCTGCTGGCCGAACGCTTTCGCATCCCGACCCCTCAACCGGCCACCCCTGCGGCGGTTGCCGCCACGGCGAATGAAATCGTCAAACACTTTGACTGGAAAGGCGATATCGGCATCGGCTTCCCCGCCGTCGTCAAGAACGGCGTCGTCAGAACCGCCGGCAACATCGACCAATCGTGGATCGGCTGCAACGGAAAGGAACTCTTCGAAAACGAGTTCGGCCTTCCCGTGACGCTCGTCAACGATGCCGACGCCGCCGGTTACGCGGAAATGGCGTTCGGCGCGGGGAAAGATGTCCCCGGCTCGGTGCTGATCGTCACGCTCGGCACCGGCATCGGAACGGCCATGTTCCTTGACGGCAAGCTGTTTCCGAACACCGAACTCGGCCACATGATCATTCGTGAAAAGGACGCGGAACTGCGCGCTTCGGCGAGCGCCCGCGAACGCAACGAATGGTCCTGGAAAAAATGGGGCGGCAACGTCAGCGAATACCTGACGGAACTGCACAAACTGCTCTGGTGCGACCTCTTCATCATCGGCGGCGGCGCGAGCAACAAGTGGGAGAAGATGGAACCCCACGTTCAGTGCCCCACCAAGGTCGTCCCGGCAACCCTCGCCAATCTGGCCGGCATCGTCGGCGCGGCGCTCGCCGCCCGAGCGGACGGCCCCCCGAAAACGACCGCCAAACCGCCAGCCCGAAATACGCCACGAACGGCCGCGGCGCGGCGAAAATGATGAAGACAGTGGTTAGTAATTAGTAGTGAGTAGTTAGTAGTCAGCAATGACCTGTTTCCCCTTTTTCAGGTTGACGGAATTTCCACTAACGACCACCTGCTAACGACTTACTGCTGACTACTAACTACTTTTTTATGAGTGATCTGATTCTTGCGGGTGACATCGGCGGCACCAAGTCGCACCTCGGTCTGTTTCACCGTGATTCGACCGACATCATTGAAATGAAAACCTTCACGAGCGGTTCTTTCTCCAGTTTTCCGGAGATGGTCCGCTCGTTTCTCGATGGGCGGGAAATGAAATTCTCGGCCTTGTCGTTTGGGGCCGCCGGCCCGGTCATCAACGGCCGGTGCAAGATTACCAACCTGAACTGGGCCATCGACACCACCGAAGTCAGTCTGGCGTTTCACTGCCCGAAAGTCTTCGTCATCAATGACCTGGAAGCCAACGGAAACGGGATCGCGGTTTTACCCGAGTCGTCCTTTTTCCGCCTTCAGGGCGGCGATACCCGGATGGTCGGCAACGGCGCGCTGGTCTCCGCCGGCACCGGACTCGGCGAATGCATGATGTTCTGGGACGGTAAGCGGCACATTCCGGTCCCGTCCGAGGGCGGACACAACAGTTTTTCACCCTGCAACGAGGAAGAAGTCGCCCTCTTGCAGTTTTTGTGGGGCAAATACGACCACGTCAGTTGGGAGCGCGTCGTTTCCGGAAGTTTCGGCTTCGAAAACCTCTACGCGTTTCTCCGTGACACTGGTCGCGAAACCGGTTCTCCGGAACTTGAAGCGATGGCCGCCGAAAAGGGCTACGGCGCGGCGGTGTCTCACTTCGCCGATCAGGACCTCCCGATTGCGGTCCGGACGATGAACCTCTTCGTGTCGCTCTACGGTTCCGAAGCCGGAAACCTCGCCCTCAAGTCGATGGCGACCGTCGGACTGTTCATCGGTGGCGGGATCGCCCCGAAAATTCTCAAATGGATGCAGAGCGGTATCTTCCTCAAGGCGTTCGCCGCCAAGGGTCGCTTTCAGAAGTTCCTCGAAAGTGTGCCGGTGTCGATCATCCTCGAAGAGCGCACGGCTCTGCTCGGCGCGGCGCGGTACGCCATGCTGCACTCCTGAACCCGTATTTCCCCGCCCCGTCAATCCTCCGCGGGGTCGGGCGCGAACCGAGGTTCGATATGAGCGAGATGAGCGAAATTCTCAGCGCCAAAAAAACGCTGACCCGTCACATTCTTGAGCACCAGCAGAAATTCCCCGGCGCGACCGGAGAACTTTCAACCGTCCTGGCCCAGATTTCCTTCGCGGCCAAGGTCGTCGCCAACGAACTTCGCCGCGCCGCTCTCGGCGGCCTGCTCGGCTACACCGGCGACACCAACGTCCAGGGTGAAAAAGTCAAAAAACTCGACCTTTTCGCCCACGAAGTCTTCACCAACGCCCTCGAATACGGCGAACTGGTCTGTTCGATCGTGTCCGAGGAGTCCGAGGGCATCACCCAGCTTCACCGGGACTGCAAGGGCCGGAAGTACTCGATCCTGATGGACCCGATCGACGGGTCGTCGAATACCGACATCAACGGTGTGCTCGGAACGATTTTCTCGATTCACCGCCGTCCGGAAGACCGGGATTTCGACGAGGAAAAGGACCTGCTCCTCCCGGGAACGCAGCAGGTCGCTGCGGGGTACGTGATGTATGGGTCGAGCACCATCCTCGTCTACAGCGCGG
>JAAFHI010000468.1 GCA_013298335.1 Actinomycetota bacterium | reverse complement strand
GCCCGACATGTTCACCAAGCTGCTCGCCGCCGGGTTCACCGGGTTCATCGCGTTTCAGGCCATCGTCAACATCGGGGGTGTCATCCGCCTGCTGCCGATGACCGGCATCACGCTGCCGTTCGTGAGTCACGGCGGGTGGTCGCTCATCACGTCGTTCGCCATGCTCGGCGGATTGCTCGCGATCTCGCACCGCAACGTCGGCGCGGCCACCAGCGCCGTCGCCCCGGCGGTGGTCGATCCGGATCGTCCGGTTCGGGTGAAGTGACATGGAAAACAAGGGGATTTCACCCTGGCGGTGGTTTTTCGGCGTCCCGGTCGGCGAACGGGAACGCGGCTATTTCAGGACAATTTTCTGGTGGGAACTCCGTCGCCCGATCTGCAACATTCTCGTTTTTGCCGTCTGGTTGCCCGCTTCGTGGTTCGGGGCTTACCTTTTATCCTTTCTTCCGGAACGACCGCCCGAAGAGGGTGAACCGCTCGAATACACGCTTTTCACGATTCTGGGGCCGATGGTCCTGTTCAACATCTGCTATACCGCCGGGTGTATCGCGGAATGGCTGCTCGGTACCATCCACGACTCGCAGCAGCACCAGCGATTGCGCGAAAAACTTCTGAAACTCGGACTCGGCGTTTCATTTGCGCTCATCACCCTGTACCTTTTACTGTCGGTTTACCTCTGGATGAAGGGTAAGCCCATCTGAATTTCTGGTAGGAACTCCCGCTTTCTTTTTGGAGCAAGTATGTCCGGTTACTACACCGTCGGCGGCGGTCGTCCGCTGAACGGTTCGCTGAAAGTGTCGGGCGCGAAGAACGCCGCCCTCAAAATGATCGTCGCCTCGCTCATCGCCGATGGCGTGACGACTTTGCGCAACGTCCCGAACATCACCGATGTCGAGATTACGCTGAAACTCTGCGGCGAACTTGGCGCGACCTACCGCTGGACCGACGACACGACGGTCGAAATCGACGCGCGCACCGTCAACAACCACGTCATTCCGGTCAAATACAGCGGGTCGACCCGGACGCCGATTCTCTTCGTCTCGCCCCTGCTCCATCGGCTCGGAAAAGCCGAGGTCGCGACCATCGGCGGTTGCAGCATCGGCCCGCGCCCGATCAACTACCATATCGAGGGGCTGAAACAGCTCGGCGTCCACGTCGACATGACCGGGAAGACCGCCTACTGTTTTCAGGCCGACCGGTTGAAGGGCAACATCATCTCGCTCGAATATCCGAGCGTCGGCGCGACCGAGAACCTGATCATGGCCGCCGTCGCCGCCGAGGGCCGGACGGTCATCCAGAACGCCGCCATCGAACCCGAAATCCTGAACCTCGTGGGAATGCTTCAGGCGATGGGCGCGATTATCTATCAGGACGTCAACCGCGTCTGGATCATCGAAGGAACGAAAAAGTTTCGCGCGGTCGAGTACGATGTGATGTACGACCGGATCGAAGCCGCCTCGTTCGCCGCCTGCGCGCTCGCGACCAAGGGTGATGTGTTCGTCGAGGGCGCGATTCAGCGCGACATGGCGACTTTTCTGGATGTTCTGCGTAAAATCGGCGGCTCGTTCGACATCAAGCCGCACGGCATCCGGTTTTCCTACGAGGGCGAACTCAAGCCGGTCAACATGGAAACCGACGTTCATCCCGGCTTCATGACCGACTGGCACCCGCCCTTCGGCGCGCTGCTCACGCAGGCGAACGGGATTTCGGTCATTCACGAAACCGTGTATGAAAGCCGTTTCGGCTATGTTGAAACGCTGGTGTCGATGGGCGCGCGGATTCAGCTCACGACGGATTGTCTGGGAAGCCGCGAATGCCGCTTCACCAACAAGAATTACAAACACAGCGCCCTGATTGCGGGCGTCACGCCGCTTCGCCCCGGCACGCTGCACATTCCCGACCTGCGGGCCGGATTCGCCTACATCATGTCGGCGCTCATCGCCGAGGGTGAAAGCCGCATTTACGGGACCGAGTTCGTCAAGCGGGGTTATAGTGATCTGATTGGAAAATTCCGGGCCATTGGCGCGGACATCGACGAGGTAGAGGAAAATGCTGACTGATACGTCGCAAACACGCATCGCGGGCTCGCTGCTCGCACTTCAAAACGCCGGTTGGGACGTCACCTTCCCGGAACAGACCACCATCACGCCGCCCGCCGTCGTGGCCGAGCGGTATCCCAACGCCCCGGCGGACTACCTGCTCTTTCTCGGCATGTGCGGAAAGTGCGACAACCCGGCGGAAACTGCCTGGCTGTTCACCAACGACGATTTCGCCGATTCGGACACCGTCGAGTTCGCGTGGAATTTCTGCGAGAACCTGTCGCTCTCGAATCTTGAGGACGGCGAGGCGGGCGACGCGATTCGCGCCTTCTGGAATCGCCACCTCCCGATCGGGTTTGCCGCGCTGTCCGACTACGCCTATCTCGCCATCGTGACCGAGGGAGAGCATGCGGAATCGGTGGTCTACGGCACCGGTCCCGATTTCGAGAAAAACACGACGGTCATCGCCGAATCCTTTACCGAGTTTCTGGGGATGCTGGCCCGTCGGGCGAACGTCCAGCCCGAAGAAACCGCCGAGGAATCCGACGTCAGCCGGGCCTTCGGTGATTTCTGTCAGGGTTAGGGGCCCGGAACCGTTCTGCCGCCATCTGCCCTGCCCTCAAGGACAGGGCTCTTCAAAACAAGCCTCGCGAACGAGGCTCAAACCTGGGTCTTAATTCCTGAGCCCCGTTCACGGGGCTTCAAATGGAAAGAGCCCTGTCCTTGAGGGCAGGGCGACGACCGGGCTGAACAGTTACGATGCCCCGATGACAATGCCGGATGAGTTTCTCCGTCCCGGATTCGAGGTGAATTTCAATGCTGACCGAATCGTCACAGACCCGCGTCGCGGGCTGTCTGCTTGAACTCCACAAAGCCGGGTGGGTCATCACGTTCCCGGAACTGGCGACCGATCAACCGCCGCCGGTCATTACGGCCCGGTATGCCGACATTCCGCGCGACTTCCGGCTCTTTCTCGGCATGTGCGGAAGTTGCGCCAATCCGAAGAACAACGCGTGGCTGTTCACGAACGAGATCTACTACGGAAGCGAATCTTTTGAATTCGAGTGGGACGTCTGTGAAAAAACGTCCCTCGCCGCGCTCGCGGACGGCGCTTCCGACACCCCGGTGCGCGACTTCTGGAATCGCCATCTCCCGATCGGACTCGCCGTCCATTCCGACTACGCCTTTCTCGCCATCGTCATCCAGGGCGAACACGCCGGATCGGTGGTCTACGGGTCCGGCCCGGATTTCGAAGCCGAACCGCTCGTGCTGGCGGAGTCGTTCACCGATTTCCTGGGGATGCTGGCCCGGTACGCAAAGGCCAACCCGGAGGAATCAGGCGTCAATCACGCCCTGCGGGAGTTCCATCACGGGTGAACCAATGCTGACCGACACGTCACCTGAAATCGCGGCGGCGCAGCGGAAACTCTGGCGCGAGTCATCGCCGGAGAAGAGATTGCGCCATATCGCCGCGCTGGTAAGAAGCGTTCGGTCGCTGACGTGGCAGGGACTTCGCCACAAAAACTCCGGCTTTGATGAAAGTCGGCTGACTCATGAGTTTCTTCGGCGGGTCTACCCTCGAACATTCGATAACGAGACGGTCAGGACGATGGCAAACGTAGAAGTACCAATGGCTCTCCTGCCGGTGGTGAATGCCTGCGAGACGCTCGGTCTCGCCTATCGCATCGGCGGCTCGCTCGCCAGTTCCCTGCATGGCGAACCGCGTGCGACCAACGACGCCGATATCGTCATCGACCTGAAGCCGTCGGACGCAAAACCTTTCGTGGAAGCGCTGGGTGACGGTTACATCATTTATGCCGACAGTTTTCGCGAGGCCATCGCCCGCAGCCGAAGCATCAACGCGCTGCACATCGACACCGTCTTCAAAATCGACATATTTCCTTTGAAAGCCCGCCCTTTCGACCAGCAGGCGCACCAACGCGCCATCATTGTCCCGATTGAACAGAACGGCGAGCGTTTTGAACTGCGGTTCGCCACCGCCGAGGACATTCTGCTGGCAAAACTCGAATGGTATCGCGCGGGCGGCGAGGTGTCGGAACAGCAATGGCGCGACATTGCGGGGATTCTGCTCGCCGGGGAAGACACGCTCGACCTTTCCTACGTCGAACGCTGGGCAAAAGA
>JAAFHI010000926.1 GCA_013298335.1 Actinomycetota bacterium | reverse complement strand
GGGCAGTTCCCCGTCAAAATCGCAGGTCAGACGAACGCCCCTGGCCGTGGCGGTGACTTTTGAGGTTTGAAAACACCTGAGCAGAAGGTCCTTGGGGTGAATCGGAATCCGGAGCAGCCGGATGTCGTGGGTTTCGCTGCGGAACACTTCCAGCACTTCGTCCACGAGGTTGACGACCTGATCGAGATTCTCCTGCGAGTTTTCCACCAGTTCCGCCAGGTCATGGTTGAGGGGAAGTTCTTCCGATTCAATCAGTTCCAGAACGGATTTAACCGCGCAGAGCGGTGATTTGAGATCATGCACGAGCATGGCCGTGAAGCTCTGCTTGATCTGGTCGAGTTCCTTGAGCCGGTCGTTGGCGTCGGCGAGTTCCTCGTTTTTGGCCTGCAATACGGTTTCTTCCATCGCCCGCCGGAGGGTTTCGCGTTCGAGGGCGGTGGTTTCGATTTCCTTGGCCCGAAATTGTTCAATGGCGACCTGATGTTCCTTTTCGGCGACTTCCGCGCGCAGTGCCGCTTCGCGCAGGCGGGACTGGAGATTGAGCCGGTTCGCCTGAAGCCGGAAGGCCCCGAAGGCCGCGAGCGCGAAGAGTCCGAAATAGACGGAGTAGGCCCACCACGTCCGCCACCAGGGAGGAAGGATCTTGAGAACGACGATTGCCTCCCCTTGACTCCAGATACCGTCGTTGTTGGTGCCCCAGACCCTGAAGCGGTAGTGACCGGGGGGGAGTTTCCAATAGGTCGCCTCGGGTCTGGTGGAATGGACCAACTTCTGATCAATTCCCTCCAGTTGGTAGAGGTATTTGTTCTTGGGTGGCGCATTGAAGTCGAGGGCCGCGAAGGAAAAGAAAATGGAGTTGTCCTCGTAATTGAGGGTGACCTCGATCTGCTTCGCGTTCCGGTTGAAAGGGGCCGGTCCCTTGAGGGTGGAAATGTTTGTAACCACGATCGGGGGAGCGATGAGATTTTCCCGGATGTTCTTTGGATGGAAGTGGTTCAGGCCGTTCGTCCCGCCAAAAAAGATTTCCCCGGCGGCGTCCTTGAAGAATGCCCGACGGTTGAACTCCTGGCCCTGAAGGCCGTCCTCGGTGGAAAACGTCCGGACGAGCCTGGTCCTGGGTGAGTAACGGGCGATTCCTTTGTCGGTACTCATCCAGAAGTTTCCGTCGGCATCCTCGAAGATTCCGTAGACGTTATTGTTCGGCAGTCCTTCTTTATTGGTGATGTGGGTGAAGGTATCCGATTCACGGTTGAGCCGATGAATCCCCGCGCCCTTGGTTGCGATCCAGAGGTCGCCGTTCCGGTCTTCAAGAAAACAGGATGCAAAAAGGGAGCCCGATGCGTCCGGGGCGTGAAATGAAACGCCATCAAAGGCCTGGGTCGCACCTTTTTTGGGGTTGTATCGAATGACCCCTCCCTCGGCGCCGATCCAGATGTTTCCGAACCGGTCTTCAAACATTGCCTGTCCGGAAGGCTGGATCGTGTCCGGGATTGCCAGCTTTTCAAAAGGGATGGACCGGTTGTTGAGGCGGTCAGGCGCCAGGCCGAAAAGGGTTCCTTTGGCGCAGAACCAGAGCGTGCCCTCCCGATCTTCCAGGATGCTGTAAACCAGTCCCGATATTTCAGGCGTTTTCAACCTTTGAAACCGGGACGTTTTGGGATCGAAGGTTCCGAACCCCTTTTCCGTTCCGACCCAGAGGGTTCCGGCCCGGTCTTCAAAAACCGTCCAGACGGCGTTGCTGGGCAGGGAATCGGGGCGTTTCGGGTCGGTTCGGAAGCAGGTAACCGTCCCGTTGGCAATTCGGTTCAATCCGCCGAATTGGGTCCCGACCCACAGGTTGCCGTTCCGATCTTTGGTGATTCCCCGGATGTAATTGTTACTTAACGAGTTCAGGGTTGAGGGGTCGTGGCGGTAGAGGTGGAAGCGATGGGTAAATAATGAAAATTTTTCGAGGCCAAAACTGGCATCGCCGATCCAGAGGATGCCGGTCCGGTCCAGGCAGAGGGCGACCGGAGTATTTCCGACCGGTTTTTCAAGGAGTTCGGGTTGGGGCTTGAAGTGCTGAACAGTTCCGGTGGGGAGGTCAATCCGGTTGATTCCGTTCTGTGAGATGCCGGCCAGCAAGGTGTTGGCATCCAGGAGAATCAGGGCATCGACCCGGCCGCTTCCAAGGCTTTTCGGATTGCCGTCGGAATGCCTTATCCCGCCGATGTGAGCTGTCGTGGCGGAATCAAAAATGTCGATTCCGGTCACTCTTCCGACAAAAAGTCGTCCATCCGGATGGAGAAGCATCGACTGGACGTAGTCTGGCTGCCCGTCGGTGGAATGAATGGACCAGATTTGTTTGAATTCGCCGGATTTCCGATTGAAAAGACAAAGGCCAT
>JAAFHI010000643.1 GCA_013298335.1 Actinomycetota bacterium | reverse complement strand
GGCCAGCAGCCAGTAGTCAGTAGCCAGTAGCCAGCAGTCAGCAGCCAGCAGGCAGTAGTCAGTTTTTTTCCATTTCCAATCACTGGCTACTGACCACTGACGACTGACCACTCAAAAAAGGAAGGGCAGCGTCCGAAAACGCCGCCCTTCACTACTTCAGGCTGACTCCGCGTTGCCGCGGGATCAATAGTCGCCCATTCCGCCCGGCATTCCGCCCTGCGCGCCGGCCTTCTTCTCTTCCGGAAGTTCCGTGATGAGGGCTTCCGTGGTGAGCATCAGGCCCGCGATGGAGGCCGCGTTCTGCAACGCGGTGCGGGTGACCTTCGCCGGGTCGATGACGCCGGCCTTCACGAGGTCTTCGTATTCGTCGGTCGCGGCGTTGTAGCCGTAGCTGTCGCTCTTTTCGTTGGTAACCCGATTGACGACGACCGCGCCTTCTTTTCCGGCGTTGGCCGCAATCTGGCGAAGCGGCTCTTCCAGCGCGTGGCGGACGATGGTCACGCCGAAACGCTCTTCTTCTTCACCGACTTCGACGTTTTCGAGCGCCTTCTGGGCACGGAGCAGGGCCACGCCGCCACCGGGGACGATACCTTCTTCAACGGCCGCACGGGTCGCGTGCATCGCGTCTTCAACGCGGGCCTTCTTCTCCTTGAGCGCCGTTTCGGTCGCCGCGCCGACCTTGATGACGGCCACGCCGCCGACGAGCTTCGCGAGGCGTTCCTGGAGCTTTTCACGATCGTAGTCCGAGGTCGTGTTTTCGATCTGGGCACGGATCTGTTCGACGCGGGCCTTGATCTTCTCGCCCTTGCCGGCGCCTTCGACGATCGTCGTGTTGTCCTTGTCGATCGTGATGCGCTTGGCTTTGCCGAGGTCTTCGATCTTGATGTTTTCGAGCTTGATGCCGAGGTCTTCGCTGATGACCTGACCGCCGGTGAGGATGGCGATGTCTTCGAGCATCGCCTTGCGACGATCGCCGAAGCCGGGGGCCTTGACGGCGCAGACGTTCAGCGTGCCGCGCAGCTTGTTGACGACCAGCGTCGCGAGCGCTTCACCATCAACGTCTTCCGCGATGATGACGAGCGGCTTGCCCTGACGGGCGACCTGTTCGAGCAGCGGGAGGAGGTCCTTCATCGCGCTGATCTTCTTCTCGTTGATGAGGATCAGGGCGTTTTCGAGGGAGGCTTCCATGCGCTCGGCGTCGGTCACGAAGTAGGGCGAGAGGTAACCGCGATCGAACTGCATTCCTTCGACGACTTCGAGGGTGGTTTCGAGCGACTTCGACTCTTCGACGGTGATGACGCCGTCCTTGCCGACCTTCTTCATCGCTTCCGCGATGATTTCACCGACCTGCTTGTCGCCGTTGGCCGAGATCGTGCCGACCTGGGCAATCGCGTCGCCCTTGACCGGCTTGGCGAGGTCCTTGATCTTCGCAACCGCGGCTTCGACGGCGCGGTCGATGCCGCGCTTGAGCGCCATCGGGTTGTGACCGGCGGCCACGAGACGGGCGCCTTCGCGGAAAATCGCCTGCGCGAGCACGGTCGCGGTGGTCGTGCCGTCGCCGGCAACGTCGGAGGTCTTCGACGCGACTTCGCGGACCATCTGGGCGCCGGCATTTTCAAGGGCGTCCCGGAGTTCGATTTCCTTCGCAACCGTCACGCCGTCCTTGGTGATGGTCGGGCTGCCGAACTTCTTTTCGATGACAACGTTGCGGCCCTTCGGACCGAGGGTGACTTTCACCGCGTCCGCGAGCTGGTTGACGCCGCGCAAAATTGCCTGCCGCGACTCTTCGCCGTGAGTAACTTGCTTCGCCATGACTTCAATACTCCTTAAAAGTTCAATTGGTTATGAATTGACTTGGGCGCTTCGACGAAAAAACAGGCGAGCCGGATGCCGGGTCGCCTGAGGGTCGAAAGCTACTTGCCCGCGGTTTTGGATTTGCCGGCCGATTCGAGGATGCCGAGGATTTCGTCCTCGCGCATGATGAGGTATTCCTCGCCGTCGACCTTGATTTCCGAGCCGGAGTACTTGCCGAACAGAACCCGGTCGCCGGCCTTGACGTCCAGCGGCGTGCGCGTGCCGTCTTCGCGGACCTTGCCGGCGCCAACGGCGATGACTTCGCCTTCCTGCGGCTTTTCCTTGGCGGTGTCGGGGATGATGATGCCCCCGCGGACCTGCTCGGTTTCGGTAATCCGCTTGAGGATCACCCGGTCGTAGAGCGGACGAATCGAGGTAGCCATAGCTTTCGTGAACTCCTTGCTTTGTATTGTATTTCCAGAAGGATAGCGGCGAGTTTTAGCACTCTCTCGCCTTGAGTGCTAATATACGGGGCGGGAAATTTCCTTGTCAAGCGGATTGAAACCGTTCGCCCCGGTATTTTCAGATCAGCCGTTTTTTGTAGTAGTAGTCTTCGAGGGCGCGGGCGGTATTGTCGAGAATCAGGCGCGGATCGGCCCCTTCGCGACCGCCTTCCTTCGCATCCGTGTTGAGCCGGGTCGAAATCGCGCCGTCCTCGTCAATGAAACAGTCCACGTTGCCGAGTTTGGTTTTGACTTCGACGAGCGCGCCGAGGACGTCCTGATTGACGACCACCACGTAATCGAGGCTGCCGAAGGCGTAGACGAGTTCGTCGCCCGCGCGGGTTGGCGAGGTGCGATGTTCCTTCCACAGTCGTTCGAGAGTCTTGTAGAGGGTTTCGGTCGCTTGGGCATGGTCGCCCTTGAAGGTGCATTGCGCGGCGGTTTCGATGACGGGCACGGCGGTGGGTGTTTCTCCTCGAACGGTTTTGGAAGCGAAGTCGGCGATTATGCTGATTGAAAGCGAATCCGGAAAGTGTGAAGCGTCACATTGCGCCGGCGTCGCCGCCGGATTTCCTCAGGCGGTCCGACCGAGGGCGGCGGGCGCGCCCCCGCGGCGACTGAAGACGGCGGCGGCCAGAATCGTCAAAACGTAGGGCAGCATCAAAAAAAACTGGTATGGAACGGCCGTCAGACCGAGCGCCTGGAAGCGGTACTGGAGCGCGGTCGCGGTGCCGAACGCCACCGCCGCGAGCAGCGCGCCGAACGGATTCCAGCGCCCGACGATGACGATGGCGAGGGCGATGAACCCCCGCCCGGCGGTCATGCCCTCGACGAAGGTGTTGGAAAGGCCGAGCGAAAGATGCCCGCCCGCGAGACCGCAGGCCGCACCGCACACCAGCGTACCGATCCAGCGCAAGCGATTGACGTTCAGTCCGACGCTTTCGGCGGCCTCGGGATTTTCTCCGACGGACCGCAGCGCCAGTCCGCTGGCCGTGCGATAGAGCCACCACCAGACGCCGCCCACTGACA
>JAAFHI010000282.1 GCA_013298335.1 Actinomycetota bacterium | reverse complement strand
CATTGCCGCGCTGGGCGCAGCAGGCCATCCCCATCGAACAGGTTTTCGCAAAAACCCCAGGTCGCTCGCCCCACATCCCGGCCATCGCCAGAACGCCGAGCACCGACACGGCTCCCGCCAGAACGACGAAAAGCAGCGACGCGCGGGAACCGGTACGTGAATGGGACATGGCGGACAACCGGAAATGTTCGGAATCGAACGAAAGTCCTACGTTGCCATACCGGAGGCCGACCGTCGATGCGGCCCGGTGGTTAGTCGCCGCTTTTCAAATCGAGGTGAATCAGCCCGCGCTGGAGGGCGAGCAACACGGCCTGGGTCCGGTCGGCGGCATTCAGCTTGTCGAGAATGGTGCTCACGTAGCCCTTGACCGTGCCTTCGGTGAGGTTGAGTTCCTCGCCGATTTCGCGATTTCCCCGTCCGCGGCTCATCAGCCGGAGGACGTCGAGTTCGCGCGGCGTGAGGTCCGACATGAACGACCGCTGGGCGAGGCGTTCGGCGACCTCGGGCGGAAGGGGCCGCGCGCCCACGAGTACCGCCCGAATCGTCTCGGTGAGCGTTTTCGCCAGCGTATCCTTGAACAAATAGGTCCGCGCGCCGGCCTGGAGGGCCTGAAAGATGTCTTCATCGCCCGCCAGCGCGCTCAAAACGATGATTTTCGCGTCGGGGAACTCGCTTCGGATGGTCTGGGTGGCCCGAACGCCGTCCATCACCGGCATGTTGATGTCGAGAATGACGATGTCGGGCCGAAGCCGACGGAATTCCTCGACGGCGATCTGCCCGTTGGCCGCCTCGGCGACCACGACGAATTCCTTCTGGCGGGAAATGATGGCAACCAGCCCCTCGCGGACGATTTCGTGATCGTCTGCGACCAGTACCCGGATGCGAACGTCATCGCTCATTGGTATTTTCCCCCGAACGGTAGGGCGAGTTGAGATGCTGGAACACGAGCAGAATCAAAAGGATGACGAGAAACGCGCTCGACCAGCCCATCGTTATTTCGCCGATTCGGAAGGTCATCGTCAAGTTGAAACCTAAAATTCCGAAGTACAAACCGATCGGAGCAATCGCCTTGAAGGGAAATTCGAAGCCTTTCACGGGCCATTTCGCGAGAAAAAACCGCTCGACCAGCAGAAATGCCCGCGAAATGAAGACGCTCAGGGAAAACCAGCCGATGTAATTGGTGATCGTGACGCCGAAATGCTGGCCGCCGTTCGGGTAGTAGTAGATTTTCCCCAGAAACCAGCGGTCGCCCTGAAGCGAGAGCGGGTCGATGACGATGTCGAGAAACGTCATCAGGATTCCAGCATAGACCGTCGTCATCCACGAACCGCGAATCGCGGCGGTTTCCGCCACGGCGACGAAGCCGGGCGTCCCCGCGCCGAACCGGACCGGCGACCGCAGAATCACCGCCAGTTCGTAGCTCACGTAGGACAGAAACGCGAACGAGAGCGAATCGAAAAACGGGACGCCCGCCACCCACAGTTCGAGGTGACTCGTCTTGTCGATGTAGTAGTACAACCCGAACGGGAAACCGTTATGCACCGAACTCCACTCGCAGGCCCACGCGATGACGTAGGCCATCACCGTGTAGACGAGCGTCCGCCGCCAGCCGATTTTCGAAATCGCCAGAAATAGGTAGACCACCAGAAACGCAAAAACGTAGGGCCGGTTGGTCAGCGTGCCGAGGAGTAGGCGGGGGATGTCGGTCATGGATTCTCTTTGAACACAAAGACACAAAGGCACGAAGTTTTTCATTCTTTGTGACTTCGTGTCTTTGTGCCTTCGTGTTCTTTCCTTACTTCGCGAATTCCCGGAAACGCCCCAAAGCCATCAGCGGGAAGTAGTTCCGGTAAAAGTGGTAGTTCATGTAGAAGTGATTCGGGAAGCCCGTTCCGGTGTACTCCGGCTCGGTCCAGCTTCCGTCGTCGTTCTGCGTCGTGACGAGGTATTCGATGCCGCGCCGTACGCATTCCGACTTCCCTTCGCCCCCCGCGATCAGCCCGAGCACCGCCCACGCGGTCTGCGACGCGGTGCTTTTACCCTGTCCCATCAGGTTGCGGTCGCCGTAGCTCAGGCAGGTTTCGCCCCAGCCGCCGTCTTCGTTCTGGCAGGAATTGAGCCACTGGGTCGCGTGCATGATGTATGCCTCGCGCGGGTCGAGCCCGAGCGCGACGAGGCCGCAGATGACCATGTGCGTGCCGTAGATGTAGTTGACCCCCCAGCGTCCCCACCAGCAGCCTTCGTGTTCCTGCTTCTTGCGGATGAACGCCACCGCCCGGTCAATCTTCTCCTGCGGCGCGGGGTATTTCGTAACTCCAAGCATTTCAAGCACATGCCCGGTCAAATCCGCCGTCGGCGGGTCGACCATGGCCTTCAGATCGCCGTAGGGAATCTCGTTGAGGATTTCCATGTCGTTGTCGACATCGAACGCGCCCCAGCCGCCGCCCTTGCACTGCATCGACAGCACCCACTCGGTCGCGGCCTTCAAGCGGCGCTTTTTGTCTTCCTCGTTTTTCAGCTTGAGCCGGTCGAGCGCCATGATGACGACGCTCGTGTCGTCGGTGTCGGGGAAGAAATCGTTCCAGAACTCGAACGCCCAGCCGCCCTGCGGACCGGTCTTGTTTTTGAACTTCCAGTCGCCGTCGCGGAAAATCTGCTTTTCAATGAGCCATTCGCCTGCCTTGACGAGCGCCGGATGGTCGGGGGCCATCCCCGAATCGAGCATGGCGAGAATCATCAGGCCGGTGTCCCAGACGGGCGAGACGCAGGGCTGAGTGTGGAAATCCTCGTCGGTCTCGATGCAGAACTTGTCCACCGCGTCGAGGCCCTTTTTCATCACCGGATGGTCCGGTTTGTAGCCCCGGCAGTGCAGCCCGAGCAGCGAATTGAGCATGGCCGGGATGATGCCGCCCCAGTCGCCGCTTTCGTCCTGATGCTCGACGGTCCACTTTTCGGCCAGCGCGAGCGCCTCTTCCTTGCGCGGAGAAAAGTTGTATTTCTCCATCAGTTTCAATGTTTTATCGACGCCGATGAAGGCCCCGCCGAGCGAAAAGGTCCCCGCCGGATTGGGTATGGCAAGATTCGCGGCGGCCCGCCCCTCTGCGTACAGCTCGTCAACGTGGCCGTTGGGCAGTGTCGTCACCGGCTTCTTGTCGCAGACGATAAGCAGCGGCACGGTCGAACTCCGCGCCCAGCTCGCGAGTTCGTAAATCGTGAAGGGAAACCAGTCGGGCAGCAGCATGATCCACGGCGGCATGGTCGGGCAGCCTTCCCACGGGAACGCCCCGAACAGCGCGAGGTGGATTTTCGTGAAAATGCGCGCCTTGGTGACGCCGCCCCGCGCCAGAATGAACTCCCGCGCCTTTTTCATGTGCGGGTCGTCGGGCGAGTCGCCGAGAATTTTCAACGCGAAGTAGGCTTCGATGCTGGTGGAGATTTCGCCGCCGTCACCGAAAAAGAGTTCCCAGCCACCGTGTTCGCGCTGTTCCTTCCGCAGATAGGTGCGAATTTTCGCCATCTGCGCGGCGCGGGGGCCGTCGGTGCCGAGAATCTTGTGCAGAAAGACATACTCGGCGGTCAACGTGACGTTGGCTTCGAGTTCGGCCCACCAGTAGCCCTCTGGATACTGCTTTTCAAGCAGGTAGTGGTGCGAGCGTTCGATGGTCGCCGCGACCGATTCCTTCGAAGCGGGGGCCGGACGGACGGAACGGACCGCGAGCGGGACGCGCGATTCGACAATCGGCATCGGGTACAACTTCTGAAAACTGGACATCCGAAAAACTTCCTCTGAAAAACGATGGCGGTACGGACGAAACCGCAAAAATAGCGAATCGCCGTACCGCGCGACAATGCCAAAGGATGAAGGATGAAGGATGAAGGATGAAAAAGTCGTTTCAAATGTTGAACTTGGGAAAAAATAAGGAATTTTCCCCGAATTCCGAAAAACTCAAAATTCACCAATCATAACTTTCCCTTCATCCTTCATCCTTCATCCTTCATCCTTCATCCTTCATCCTTCATCCTTCATCCTTCATCCTTCATCCTTCATCCTTCATCCTTCATCCTTCATCCTTCATCCTTTCAACGCCGGTGATTGTCGATTTTGGCCAGCGCGCCGCCGAAGGCGAACTTCTGGACGGTTTCGGCATGTAAAAACCGGTTCGGGAAGCCGGGTTCGACCGCGCTCACCTCGTTGAGCCGGGCCATCTGCTCCGGCGAGAGGGTGAAGTCGAGGCAGGCGAGGTTGTCCTTCAACTGGTCGAGTTTGGTCGCACCGATAATTGGAATCACGACCTGCGACTGCTGCCGGAGCCAGTTGATCGCGACCTGCGCGGGCGAACGTTCGACTTCCTTTGCGACTTCGACCACGACGGCGGCGATGGCCCGGTCGCGTTCCTGGGTATTTTTCAGACGTCCCGGCGCGGCGGAACCTTCGGCGAGATCGTTGTATTTGCCGGTCAGCACGCCGCCCCCGAGCGGACTCCACGCGGCGACGCCGATGTCGAAGTGTTTCGCCATCGGAAGCAGGTCGCGCTCGACGGTGCGTTCGCGGAGGGAGTATTCGATCTGAAGGCCGACGAAGGGCGTCCATCCACGCAGGTCGGCGACCGTGTTGGCGTGGGCGACGATCCACGCGGGTGTGTCGGAAATCCCGGCGTAGAGAATCTTCCCCTGCCGGACGAGGTCATCAAACGCGCGCATCAGTTCATCCACCGGCGTCGTGAAATCCCAGATGTGCAGCCAGAGCAGGTCGATGTAGTCAGTGTTCATCCGCTTCAGGCTCGCCTCGACGGCCTGCACCATGTTTTTGCGGTGGTTGCCGCTCAGGTTCGGATCGCCGTTGCCCATGTCGAGCGAGTATTTGGTGGCGACAACCCAGCGGTCGCGGTCATCGGCGACGAATTCGCCGACGAACTTCTCGCTCGTGCCCTTGGTGTAGAAATTCGCCGTGTCGATGAAATTCCCGCCCGCCTCGGCATAGGCGTCGAAAATCTTCCGGCTTTCCTTCTTCGACGCGCCCCATTCCCAGTCCTTGCCGAATCCCATGACGCCGAGCGAGATTTCAGCCACCCGCAGACCCGATTTTCCGAGCAATTTGTAACGCATGTTCAATTTCCTTGGTGAAAGTCGCGCCCAAACCGGACGCCACCGTCTTGTACTTGATTCCGGACCGGCACGAAATGAATTTTCCCCGAACGTTTTCGCCGCCGGAGGTATATATTGAAACCAGGAAGCATTTCTCCCTAAAGGAGGTCACGATCATGCTTACCGCTTCTCCTATCGCCAGAATCCTCATCGCAACCGATGGTTCGCACACCAGCTTCGGAGCGATTGCCGACCTCGTAAACGCCGGTTTCCCTGAAACCCTTGAGTGCATCGTCATCGCGGTCGCCGAGCAGCAGATTGCGATTCCACGCAGTTTCGGAATGGTCGATACAAACTTTTCCGAAGTGAACGACGACCACCTCCAGCCGCCGCGCTTCTGGGCCAAGAGCGCCGCCGACATCGTCCGCCATCACTTCCCGAAATGGAACGTGACGGAAGTCGTCAGAATGG
>JAAFHI010001029.1 GCA_013298335.1 Actinomycetota bacterium | reverse complement strand
CGTGGCCGTCGTAGCGCACCGATCCGGCGGTCGGTTCGTAGAGATTCAGCAACAGATTCAGAAACGTACTCTTGCCCGAACCGCTCGCGCCGACGACGCCAATCATTTGGCCGCAGGGCATTTTCACCGAAACGTTGCGCAACACGTTCCGATTGCCCTCGTAGGCGAATGAAACATCTTCAAATTCAATGCTTTGCGACAGTCGCGGCACATCCTCGGCATGCGGCGGGTCGGAGGCGCGGGGCGCTTCGCCGAGCAGGTCCTCGATGTGCCGGATGCTGCCCGCCGAATGAATCACCGTCGGAATGAACTGGCTGAACCAGCCGATGTTGTAGCTCAGATCCCAGAACACGCTTTCAAACGCGATGAGCGTGCCGATGGAAATCCGCTGGTGGAACGTCAGCCACGCGCCAAAACCGAGAATCCCGATGTGGAGCAGCAGCACCGCCGTGTGAACCGAGCGTTCGACCATTTCGCTCAGAAACGCCACCCGCGCCGACGCCTGCATCAGCGGACGGTTGCGCATCCGGAACCAGCCCTGTGACACGCGATGCAGCCCGAACGCCCGCACGACAGTCTGGGAAACGACGTTTTCCTGAACCAGACTCAACGTATCGGCTTCAAGCTGTTTCTTGCGGTAGGTGGCCTCGATGGTCCGCGGCGAAAAAATGCGCGGGCCGAGCATTGTGAGCGGAAACACCAGCATGGCCGCCGCGGCCAGCCGCCAGTTCAACCAGAACAGCAACCCCACGGCGGTCAACAGTTCCAGCAGGGGCATGAGGCCCCACGCCACGCCGTACATCACGGCTTCCTCGACTTCGCCCAGGTCGTTGGAAAACCGCGAGACAATCGCGCCGACTTTCGTTCGACCGTAGAACCCGAGCGGCAGTTTCTGAAGGTGTTCGAAGAGGCCCCGGCGAATGTCGCCCATAACCACCGACGAGAGCTTCGAGTTGTAGTACTCGCGCCAGATGCCGACCGCCGACACGACGACGGCGAGTACGCCCAGAACCGTCAGAATCCAGACGAGGGCGTCGATGTCCTCTTCCCAGAGGGCATCGTCAATGAGGTATTTCAGCGAAAGCGGAAAGGCCACGTTGTAGCCGGTTTCGATGGCGACGCCGAGCGAGAGCCAGAGAATGCCGGTCCGGTGGCGGCGCAAATGCGGAGAAACGAAATTCCAGACGGTCCGAAATGCCCCGACGGTCACCCGCGGGTCGTAAATGTGTGACTCATCCTCGGTTTCGTCTTCCGAATCATCCGCTTCGGAATCGTCCTCGGAATCGTCCTCTTCGGGGAGAAATGAAACTTCCTCGTCCTCCGGGACCCCTGAATCGTCGTCGTCAAGGACCGGCACCACCGGGGTTCCGTTCTTCGGCTTGTTCCCGCCCTTTTTCTTGCTCCGGCTCATAAAACCTCCCCTCCCTTACGGGCGGGGTTCTTCCTCGTCGTCATATTCCTCTTCGAATTCCTCGACCAGTTCGCGCTGGAGTTCGAGAACTTCCGTAAACCGTTGAAAACCCGGGCTTTCGTGATGCTTCAACCGGTCCACGAGGTGTTCCGACTCGGCCAGAACAAACGCCGGCACTGCGCCCCGCCGCGCCAGTTCAAACCCGATGTCTTCCGGCATCGCCGAAAACTCGGTGAGCGTTCCCCGGCAATCGGGCGCGCCGCACAGGCAGGTCATGCGCCACGGTTCGCCTTCCTCAAGGCCATCGTCGTCCGTCGTCATGCTCGAATAGTCGATGGTGATTTCCTCGCCGGCCCGAATGTCGCGCGTCGCCACCAGCGGAACGCCGTCGCCGACCGGCGCGGCCCAATCGACATAGGCCACCGTCGGACGGCATCCGTGGTTCAGAAACCAGAAGGGATGCTTCTCGTTCACGAAGTAGTACCACCCCGGCGCGACCGCCGTGCAGCGATCCTGATGCGCGTCTTCGGTGTCGTCCCACGGCACAAGTTCGGCGGTTTCCTCGTCCCACCAGTCCAGCCGCAGCACCACCTCGCCCGCCGCGAATGCTTCACGGGCAAAAAGCCCCATGCCGACATCCGGCTTGTCGGAAACAGGCCGGGCTTCGAGGCGGGGATGGGCGGGGAAAACCTTTTTCATGAGTCTTGGTGTCTCGCAGAAGTCTTGGAGTCGG
>JAAFHI010000942.1 GCA_013298335.1 Actinomycetota bacterium | reverse complement strand
CGGGCCTCGTCTTCGTCGAACATCGTCGTGCCGAGCGCCCGGCAGCGGACGGGCGACTTTTCGGCCACGCTCGGCGCGGTCATCGCGGGCGGTCCGAACGTCACCGACACCAACGGGGCCTCGATTCCGTTGCGCGTCGGCCAGATTTTCCGTCCGGACGGCGTCGCCTACGCGGGCAACATCATTCCGACGGCCTCGCTCAGTCCGCAGGCGCTGGCGCTGCTCAACGCCTATCCGGCGGCGAACGGCAACACCGACGCCACCACCGCGACCTTCAACCGGACGAACACGCTGGATACCGACCAGTACGTCGGGCGTATCGACCACGTCTTCAATGCCAGCAACCGGATTTTCGGACGCTATACGCGGGATGAAAGCCGAACGCTCGAAGCGGGTGGCCTGTTCAACAGCATCACGCTGCCGAACGTCGCTTCCACGAAAACCGCCGTCCCCGGCAACGTTTTCGCGGCGACCTACACGGCGATCATCAATCCGCGCCTCGTCAACGAGGTCACCTTCAACTACTCCAGCAACGTCATCGGCTCGAACCTGGTCGGCAAGGGCCGCAAATCCGACTATCCGGGCGCGGAAACGATTCCCGAAGTGTTTGGGGAGAACTTCAACAACGCGATTCCGAACGTCACCATTTCAGGAGTCGCGACTCTCGGCTCGACGCAGGGCTTCCAGATCGAATACAAAAATTACACGTTCCGCGACAATCTGACCTGGAACATCGGGAATCACACGCTGAAGTTCGGCGCGGAACTGACCATCGAGCGCAAGAACGAAAACGGCAGCAACAACACGCAGGGGGCCTATGCGTTTTCCAACGTCGCCACCCAGGCCGGGGCGGCGGTGGCGTCAAACTTCCGCACGCAGACCGGCAATGCCGTCGCCAGTTTCCTGCTCGGACGCGCCGGTTCCTATTCCGAAGCCGAGCGCGACATCAAAGTGAACTTCCGCTTTGGCCGGCGCGAGTTTTTCGCGCAGGACACCTGGAAGTTCCGTCCGAATCTGACCTTCGACTTCGGCGTCCGCTATCAGTATTTCGTGCCGATCGTGGATGAAAACAACGTCCTGACGAACTTCGTCACGTCAAATTTCACGGCGGCGGGAATTCCGACCTGCGCCACAGCCGCCTGCGCCACCTTCCTTCGGGGCACGGGCGACCCACTCAACGGCATCGTCGTGGCGGGTACCAACTCGCCCTTCAGCCGCCGGGTGACGCCGCGCGACACCAACAATTTCAGCCCGCGCGTCGGCATTGCGTGGGACCCGTTCAAGGACGGCAAGACGGTGGTCCGCGCGGGCTACGGCCTCTATTACGACCAACTGCTGGTCGGATTCCTCGAGCAGAACTCCTTCGTCAACCCGCCGTTCGTCAACACGGCCTCCTTTTCCAGCCCGACCATCAACGGACCGACCGGGTTCGTCACCTTTACGCAGCCGTCGGGCGGCGCGGCCCCCAACACCTTCGGCGCGCCGGGGCTGATCGCCAACGCTTCCGACCTTGAAACGCCGACCATCCAGCAGTGGTCGCTCGGCGTCCAGCGGGAACTGTTCAAGGGCGCGGCGCTCGACATCGCCTACGTCGGCACGAAGGGCGACAATCTGCTGCGGCAGTTCAACATCAACTTCCCGCAGGTGGCGGCGGTGGCGGCGCTGACAACCGGGCAGAACGTCAACCTCGTGCGTCCCTTCCGGGGCTACGGGAACATCAACTGGCGCGAAACGAGCGCCAAGTCGCGCTATCACGGCCTGCTGGCGTCGTTTATCTACAACATCGGTCAGAGTGGCCGGGTGACGCTCGCCTACACCTGGAGCAAGACGCTGACGGATTCGACCAATGACCGCGACGCGATCGACGAGCCGCAGAATCCGCTCAACCTGCGTCCCGAGTACGCCGAGGCCCGCAGCGCCCGTCCGCATGTCTTCAGCGCCAGCTACGTTTATGAACTGCCGTTCTTCCGCAACGACAAACGCGCCTGGGCGCGGTTCCTTCTGAGCGGCTACCAGATTTCGGGCATCACGACCATCGCCTCGGGCCGTCCGCAGGCCCGCATCCTGCTCGGCGACACCCTCGGCGGCGCGCGGGGCAACCGCCCGAACTTCATCAGCGATCCGACGGGCGGCCTGACCGGCTCGATTGACGGCACCGGGCTGGAGTATTTCTTCGATCCGGCGTCGGTCGCCGCCCCGGCCAACGGGACCTACGGAACGGCTTCGCGCGCCTTTGCCCGCCGCCCGCCGACGAACCTCACAAACCTGACCCTGTCGAAACTGATCCGGTTCGGATCGGATGGCCGCTACAACGTCCAGCTTCGCGCCGAGGTCTATAACGTGTTCAACCACA
>JAAFHI010000186.1 GCA_013298335.1 Actinomycetota bacterium | reverse complement strand
CCCAAACGGGCCCACCGACTTGCCCTCACGCTCTCAAACCGGCTCGGCGCGGTCGAACGGTTCGCCGGATTCGGCGTCCGGCTGGGCCACGCCGCGTGCGCGGCGGTCGGCGAGAAAAATCTCCACCGTCTCACCCGCCTCGGCGAGCGGATGACGGGCGCAACCCTTCCGAAGTGGAATTCAAACCTCGGCACGATTGCGCGGCTTCCAAAAACCGGACGAAAGGGGGCGGACGCGGTCTATTTCCCGGCCTGCGTGACGCGCCTGTTCGGCCAGTCGCGCAGCGGCGGGGCTGGTGTCCCGGAAACGTTCGTCGAGGTGGCGAAAAGGGCGGGGGTGGCGTTGTGGATACCGCCGGACGTGGTCGGGACCTGCTGCGGGATGCCTTTTTCGTCGAAGGGGTACGACGCGGCGTTTCAGGCGACGATCCGCCGGACGGTTGAAAAGATCGTCAAATGGACCGAAGGTGGAAGACTCCCTGTCGTGACCGACGCGAGTTCCTGCGCCTACACGTTTTTGTCGGCCCGCAACCTGCCCGGCGACATCGGCGACGCGCTCCGGGGATTAGTCGTGCGGGATAGCATCGAATACGTCCACGACGTACTGCTGCCCCACCTCACTCCGCGAAAAGTGATTGAATCGGTTGCTCTTCACCCGGTCTGCTCGGTCACGAAGATGGGGACGGGTGCCAGACTGTCGGCCATTGCCGCCGCCTGCGCGCACCGCACGGTCGTCCCCGAAAATGCCGGATGTTGCGGGTTTGCGGGCGACCGTGGCCTGCGCCACCCGGAATTGACGGCATCCGCAACCCGCGATGAAGCCGCCGAGGTCGTTGCCGGTCATTTCGACGGTTTCTATTCGAGCAACCCGATGTGCGAAGCCGGAATGCGCGGCGCGACGGGCAAAGCCTACGAGTCGTTTTTATTTCTACTTAAAAAAGCCACGGACCCGGATTCGTAGCCCCCGGATTCCGCTCGCTGACGCTCGCTCAATCCGAGGCTGCATTCCTGCGCCCCAAAGTGGGCGAACCGGAACGAGCGGAAAGTGAGCGGAACGGAGAAATCCCGGACCGTTCCCTTTCCGCCTTCCGGTTTTCCCGTTCACTACGCCGCCGCGACGGACGGTTCGGCGCTTTTGACCTTGCGCGGCGGACGATCAACCCGCGAAGCGCTCGCCCACGCCGCCAGCGTACTTTTATCCGTCCGGAAGCGGTTGCGGACCAGGGCATCGAGCCGCTTGACGGCGAGCATTCCCTGCTTCACGACCGATTCCACCGTACGGTTCAAGGCCACCGACTCGACCGAGGCGGCGGTTTGATCCTCGATGACCTTGGCCAGCACCGCGATATCGGCACTGAGGTCTTCGAGAAAATCGGCGGGCAGTTCGTGGGTGACGAAATGTTCGCGGATCGCGGCGGCTTCGACGGCAAAGGAACGGGCCGCCGCCAGCAGCGCGCGGGCGCTGCCACTCCGCGGATACTGGAATTTGTCGGCAATGCCGGGTTGATCGAGTTCGAGCGACTGCGCCACCCGGCTGATGGCTTTCAAATCCTCGCTGACCGCCGCGCGGGCCACGGCTTTGGTCGTTCCGGTCGACCGGTTCAAACCCTGGCCGGAAATCTGGCCGGTTTCGAAGTTCGACAATTCAGCGACGATTCGCCCGACCTCGGCGAAGGTCCGACCGGCGAGTGATTCCGCCGGGAAATCGGTGATGTGGGTAATTCCGAACGCGCGGACGCGCTGGAGCATTTCGGTGCGACGCTTCTCATATCTGGTCATGAGAGTGGGTGAAACTTTCCTTTCAGAGTAATTGCGGGATGCTGTTTCAACCCCGCGAACACCCTTTTGCAAAGCCCGTGCCAGACCACCGAATGGCCCTTTCACCCGAAAAACCCGCTGAAAATCCGCCCCAAACCCGTCTGGAATCAGGAAATTACTTTAATTTAACGTAATTTAACGTAAGGTCCGGGCGAGCGAACGCACCGGACCTCGAAACCGGTCATCCCCAGGCGGAGACCGCGCTCCGGAGAATGAAACACCCGCACCGGACGACATAATCCGCGTACCGGGGTCCGGAACCTCGCACCCGCACATCGAACGACCGCACTCGCCGACCAAACCACCGCGCCGAAGGAAGGAAGCCCCGCACCAACCGACAAACGTTCCGCACCGGGCCACCAAATCCCGCACCCGGCGACTGATTCACCGCACTGGCCGTTCAATCCGTCACACTGGGCGTCCAAACCATCGCACCGCAAACCGGAATGGGTCCATGCCCGTTCGAACCGGACGAAGGGCATCGAGTTTCCGCCACCACGGGAGAAAGGACGAGGGATGAGGGATGAAGGATGAAAAATCCGGATTTCCCCGATGAGGGCCCGGTCTGATTCATCCTTCCGCCTTCATCCTTCATCCTTCATCATTCGCCTCTTCCCACTCGGCGAAGAAGGCTTCGAGTTGCCGGGTCAACGCTTCATAGTTCGTGTGACATTCGGTAAATCGGGTCTGGTCGCCCGCGATGGACGGATCGGCCATTGCCTTCGAGACTTCGGCGACCTTCGCTTCGGTCCGGGCGATGTCGGCCTCGATGGCTTCAGTAGCGCGGCCCTTCTTCTTCTTTTTCGGCGGATTGGATTTCTTCACCGGGGCGACCGTGACCGGCGCTTCGACGACCGGGGGAGGCGGGGGCGGCTGACTGGCCGCTTCGCGCTCACGGCGAATCGCTTCGCGCTGTTCCTGCTGCCGGATTTCCCACAATTCCGAGTACGACCCTTCGAAATCACGACTGCCGCCCGGTTCGAGCCAGAGCAGGCGGGTCGCCACGTTGTCGAGGAAATAGCGGTCGTGCGAAACGATGATGCAGGTGCCCGGATAGCGGGTAATCGCCATTTCGAGCGCCTCGCACGAAGCGATGTCGAGGTGGTTGGTCGGTTCGTCGAGAATCAGTACGTTGGCCTTGCTGTAAATCAGCTTCGCCAGCGCAAGACGCCCGCGCTCGCCGCCGGAAAGCGTCCGAATCTGCTTGTAGACGTCGTCGCCCATAAACAGAAACTGCGCGAGAAATGACCGCAGTTCCACTTCGGTCGCGTGCAGGTGCCCGTGCTGAAGTTCGCCGATGATCGTGTTGTCGAGCGTGAGCGTTTCCAGCCGCTGATCGTAGTAACCGGTCTTGACGCCGCTTCCCCAGACCAGATCGCCCTCCACCGTGGGCAGATCGCCGAGCAGGGTCTTGAGCAGCGTCGTCTTGCCCGCGCCGTTGGGGCCGACGATGCCGATTTTCTCGCCCCGGCGGAACGTCACGTTGAACGGCCCGGCCACCGCCTTGGCGTTATAGCCGACGCGCAGATCGTCCATGATGAGCACCTGCTCGCCGGTCCGCGAGACGTCCTTCATCTTGAAATTCCCCTGCGGACGGTCGGTCGTCGGGGCTTCGACGCGCTCCATCCGGGTGAGCAGCGTGCGGCGCGATTTCGCCTGCTTGGTCTTCTGCCCGGCGAGGTTGCGGCGGATGAAATCCTTCGTCTTCTCGATTTCTTCCTGCTGTTTTTCGTAATGGCGCTGCTGAATTTCGCGCAGGGCGTCGCGTTTCTCGATGTACTCGGTGAAACCACCCTCGAACGACTGCGTCTTGCCGCGGTCGAGTTCGACGGTGCGCTTGGTCACCCGGTCGAGCAGGAATCGGTCGTGCGAAATCACGACGTAAGCCGATTGGTATTCCAGCAGGAATTCTTCGAGCCATTCGACGGACTTCAGGTCGAGGTGGTTCGTCGGTTCGTCGAGCAGCAGGACGCCCGGCTCCTTGAGCAGCAGCATCCCGAGATGCAGGCGGCCCTGCTGGCCCCCGCTCAGGCTGACCGCCTGCTTTTCGAAATCGTCCTTGGAAAAGCCGAGCCCGAGCAGCACTTCCTCGGCCCGCGCGTGGTAGGTGAAGCCGCCCCGCTCTTCATAGCGGTGCTGAAGGTCGCTGTACTGTTCGAGCAGGTCGTTCAGCAGGTCGTTTTCGCCCTGATGGTCGGCCATTTCGTGCTCGATGCGCTGCATCTCGACTTCCATCTCCTGAAGGTCGGCGAAGACGCTCTGCGCGGCGTCGAGGACCGTCAGGTCGGGTTCGAAGTGCGGATGCTGTTCGAGCAGGCCGAGCGAAAGACCGGTGGCGCGGATAACGCGCCCGGAATCGGCGGCCTCCAGCCCCATGATGAGCTTGAACAGGGTCGATTTCCCGGCACCGTTGCGGCCAACCAGACCGATTTTTTCGCCGGGGTTTACCTGAAAGGTGACGCCTTCGAGAATATCGTGCGCGCCGTAGCCTTTATGAACGTCGTCGAAGCGGAAAAGCATAAGAACCCAAGAAAGAGGAGAATGAAGGATGAAGAGTGGAGAATGGGGGAACGCGCTTCGGCATCGGGGAGCGGTTCAACGCCGGTCGCGCGCGATGGCCGAGCCCGTCACTGGCATTCTTCACTTTGGATATCCGGTGACGGCGATGTCAGGACCGACGTGTTCGACGGTGACATCGACGAGTCGGAGCGAATCTTCGAGCCGGGAAATGCCGGTCCCGCCGACGGCGACGGGCGCGGTGTTGCCGCCGATGAGGCGGGGCGCGACGAAACAGGTGGCCTTGTCGATGGCGCGGGCATCCAGAAATGCCCCCGCCGTCTGCGCGCCGCCCTCGACAAGGAGGCTCGTCAGCCCCTGTCGGTACAAGGCGTCGAGCGCGTCCGGAATCCTCGGGCGTCCCGTTTCATCCGCCGCGACGTCAAGCACGGTCACGCCCCGCTCGGCGAGTGCCGCCCGCCGTGACGCAGACGCGGCGTCGGACGTGGTGACGACCACCACCGGGGCGGCGGCGGCCGTTTTCACGAGCCGGCTTTCAAGCGGGAGGCGCGCGGTCGAATCGAGGACCACGCGGGCCAGCGGACGGTGGCGCGGCGCGCCGGTTCGGTCGGTCAGTGCCGGGTCATCGGCGATGACGGTCGTGATGCCGACCAGAATCGCGTCGTAGCGGTGGCGCAGCCATTGTCCGGCGGCGCGCGCCGCCTCGCTGGTGATCCACTGCGATTCGCCGGTCCGGGTGGCGATGCGCCCGTCGAGGCTCATGGCAATCTTCAAATGGACGAAGGGGCGATTTTCCGCCTGATTGACGACAAAGACCTCGTTGAGTCGCCGCCCTTCCTGTTCGAGAACGTCGAATTCGACCTCGATGCCCGCGTCGCGCAGGCGGTCGAAGCCGCGACCGTCCACCTGCGGGTTCGGATCGCGCATGCTCGCGACCACGCGGGCGATGCCCGCCTCGATGATGGCCTCGGTACAGGGCGGTGTCCGTCCGTGATGGGAACAGGGCTCCAGGTTGATGTAAATGGTCGCGCCGCGCGCCGCTTCGCCAGCTTCACGCAGGGCCCAGACCTCGGCGTGCGGCAGTTCGGGCTCATGATAGAAGCCCTGCCCGATGATTTCGTCGTCCTTCACGACCACCGAGCCGACCAGCGGACGCGGACTGACGCGACCGAGGCCCATTTCGGCCAGACGGAAGGTTTCACGGATAAAATCGAAATCGGACGGCATGGGGCTCCAGCGGAACACGAAAAATTGAAACTGCCTATGTACACAGGTTGCCGGACGCTTCACAAGTCATCTTCACAGTTTTTTCAACCGAGTCGTCGGCATGGCTTCGACGTCTTCTTTCTTGCGTTTTGGATTCGCCCGGCGTAAAGAAAGAGTTTCGGAGTGCCGGTTCTGCTAGGATGGCGCTCGCCTCAGAAAAAATCCGAAATTCCCGTTCCGTTTCACCCGCCATGACGATCTGGGTCTGGATCAGCATCGCGCAACTTCTCGTCATCGTCGGATTGGTCATTCGTGGCCGCCGCCCGGCGGGCGAAGTTCCGCCCGAACCCGCCGCCGAGACCGAATCCCAGTTCTCGAAGCTGTACGAGAAAACCGCCGACTTCATCTACATCATTTCACCGACCGACGGACGCATTCTGGACGCCAACCGCGCGATGCGCCGTGAGACCGCGTACACGGACGAGGAATTGTCCCGCCTGACGGTCTTCGACCTGCACCCGCCGGCGGTTCGGGGCAGGATCGAACGCCTGCTGCGTCTCGACGATGAAAACGTCTCCTTTCCGCCGCCCATCGAGACCCAGTTGTTCGGCAAGGACAAGCACGAGACGCACGTCAGCCTGACGATTCTGCACGCCGAACATGCCGGACAATCGGCGCGGGTCATCGTTGCGCGCGACATTTCGCTGCACGAACAGGCCGCCGAGGGCCTCAAGGAAACCAACCGGATGCGCGGCGAGATGATTCAGAACATCTCGCATGAACTTCGGACGCCGCTCACCGCGATTATCGGCTGGACCGACCTGCTGCTTGAAGGCGTGGACGGAAAACAGCAGACCATCGGCCTCAACCAGATCAAGTCGGCCTCCGAAAAGCTGCTGCAACTGGTGAACGACTTCCTCGATCTGGCGAAAATCGAGCGCGGCGCAATGCAGCTCGACATGTCGCCCAACGATATCAGCGGGCCGATCCGTTCCGCCTGCCAAAGTCTGATTTCAGCCGCTCACAACAAGCGGCATTCGATTCAGATCGACATTGACCACAACCTGCCGCCCGTTTTAATCGACAGCCCCCGGATTCAGCAGGTGGTGTGGAATCTGCTGTCGAACGCCATCAAGTTTACCCCCGACGGCGGTTCCATCGTCGTGGAGGCGAAAGTTGAAGACGGGCAGG
>JAAFHI010000435.1 GCA_013298335.1 Actinomycetota bacterium | reverse complement strand
AAACCGGGATGACGCCCTATGAAATCATGCTGTCGGAGTCGCAGGAGCGGATGCTGCTCGTGGCCGACAAGGGCCGCGAGCGCGAAGTACAGGAAATTTTCGCGAAGTGGGGCCTCTCGGCGGTCGTCGTCGGGCGCGTGACCGATTCCGGCCACCTCCGGCTGACGCTTCACGGCGAGACCGTCGCCGACATTCCGAACAAATTTCTGGCGGATGAAGCGCCGCGCTACAACCGGCCCGCCACGCCGCCCGCCGACTGGATTGCCGACGAGACTGAACGCCGCGCCGCCGCACTGGCCGTTCTGGAAACGGTTCTGCCCGCGGGCGACCGGGAAATCGAACCGGAACAGGTCCATCTTTCGTTGACGCAACTGTTGCAGTCGTTGAATTTGTCGTCACGCGAGGCGATTTATTCGCAGTATGACCACATGGTTCGCACCAACACGATGGTCATGCCCGGCGCGGACGCGGCGGTCATTCGCGTGAAGGAAACCCGCAAGGCGCTCGCGATGTCGCTCGACGGCAATGGCCGCTACGTCCTGCTCGACCCGCGCGCGGGGGCGGCGCTGCTCGTCGCCGAAAGCTGCCGCAACCTCGTCGCGGTCGGCGCGCTGCCCATCGGGCTGACGAATTGTTTGAACTTCGCCTCGCCCGAGCGTCCCGAAATCATGTGGCAGTTGCGCGAATCCATCGCCGGAATGGGCGAGGCGGCGCGGCACTTCAATACGCCGGTCGTGAGCGGCAACGTCAGTCTCTACAATGAAACCGACGGTCGGGGCATTTACCCGACGCCGACCATCGGCAGCGTCGGCCTCATCGAAGACAACCGGACGGTCATCGCCCGGCGGACGCCGAAAATCGGCGATGTGGTGGTTCTGCTCGGTACGACGGCGGAAGAACTCGGCGGCTCGGAATACCTCGCCCAGCGAACCGGCCAGGTCATCGGCCCGGTGCCGAAACTCGACTACGCCGCCGAAAAGGCGCTCCACGCCTGCGTACTGGCGGGTGCGAAGGACAAGCGTTTCTCCGCCGCGCACGATCTTTCCGACGGCGGCCTGCTCGTGGCGCTCGCCGAAATGTGCTTCAGCGGTCACAACCAACCGGCCTTCGGGATGACGCTCGCGCTCTCCCGTGAAAACGGTTTCGCCGGGCTTTCCCGCGCCGGACTGCTCTTTGGGGAATCGGCCTCGCGGATGCTCGTCACGGTCACGCCCGACAACCTCGCGGCGGTTCGCGAACTGGCCGGGACGCACGGTGTTCCGTTTGCCGAACTCGGCACGATTGAAGGCGACCGGCTGCGCGTCGCGGTTGACGGCGAAACGCTGGTGGACGAATCCGTCGCGACGCTCGAATCCCTCTGGCGCGGCGCGCTCGCGAAACAGGCGGGCCTGTAGGAAGAAATTGAGAATTGAGAATTCAGAGTTGAGAATTGCGGAAGGGAAAGGGCCAACTGGTTGAACTGGTTGGCTTTTTCACTTTTTGGAGAATGTGCTACGTTTGGGTCTTGTCGGTCTTATGGTTCCGGCGCACCATCCGAAATCGAAAATCTTCAATCGAAAATCGAAAATCCCGCGAGGTTCCGCCATGTCATCTCCCGTCGAAGTTTTGGCTCCACAGGTCGGAACCGCTGATCAGGTGACGATTCTGCGCGGCGTGAGCTGGCGGACCTACGAGAGCCTGCTCGCCGACATCGGTGACGCCCGCTCACCGCGTTGCGCCTTTCGGCAGGGGAATCTGGAAATTATGAGTCCATCTTTCTGGCATGAACGCCTCGGGGCCTTTCTTGGCCAGCTTGTCACCCAGTATGCCCGCGCTCGTGGCATTCGAGTTGTCGGCGCGCGTTCCATGACGATGCGCCGGGAAGATCTGGAACGCGGCGTCGAACCGGACGGCTCGTTTTTTATCGCCAGCGCCGAAACGATGCGTCGCCGCCGCGTGTATGACGCCGTGAACGATCCGCCGCCCGATTTGGTGATTGAAGTGGACATCACCAGCGGCGCGCTCGACAAATTTTCCATCTATCAGGCGTTCGGCGTTCCGGAAATCTGGCATTTCGCCGAGCCCGACGGCTTCGGCCTGTTCGGACTTGAGGGCGACGGTTACGCAAAACGCGACTTCAGTCCGAGTTTCCCGTCGCTTTCCGCCGACACCATCCGCCGGACGCTTCATGAACTTGAGGAAAACGGCGAATCCGACGCGCTCGATCTCTTCGATGAACTGACGAAGGTAGGCTGAGCTTCCGATTCCGCGAACTTTGAAGATTCATTCATCGTACGCGCGCGCGATCCTTAATATATAGGGCTGAAATGCGAACCCGGTGGCCGAATCGTTCGACCACCGGGTTCGTCTCATTCCGTGAAAACCCACGGACGAGGTTTTCAACTCTCAACTCTCAACTCTCAATTCTCAATTTCAACTTTCACGCTCCACTCTCCGCTTTCGAGCGGCGCTTCCGCTTCGTCGCCCACGTCGTAGACGCAGGCCGCCTGCCGCAGCCGGAGCGCGAAGTCGTCTTCGAGTTCCCAGCGGAAGGGCGACATGAGCCGTCCGGTGTTGCGTTCGTGGCGGATCGCCGTGTTGAGCGCCTCGTCGGCGGCCTTGAACTCGCTGCGCCGGTAGAGCGCCTGCCCCAAATCCTTGTGGGCTTCGGGAAGTTCGCCGTTCGCCTGTTCGATGGCTTTCCGAAAGGCCGAAATCGCCTGTTCGAGCTTGTTCTGGCGCATCAGCACCCGTCCGAACCGGTGCCACGCCTCCGGGTAGGTGTCGTTGGCCTTGTCGATGGCGGTGCGGAACGAGGCTTCCGCGATGTAGGGCGGTTCGCACTGCATCTGCGCGATGCCGAGTTCGTAGTGCGCCCGCGCCGTGTCATGGCCCGCCGCAATGAGGTCGCGCAGGGCGCGAACGGCTTCGTGATACTGCCGGAGCATCACGTAGACCCGGCTCAGGTGAAAATAGGCGGTTCCGTTCCCGTTGGGGGATTCCTGAATGGCTCGGGCGAATTGGGCGACCGCCTTTTCGGGCTGTTCCATCGCCACGTACAACCGTCCGAGATCGAACGTCACTTCCGGGAAGCTGCCGCCGCGCCGGGCGAGGGCGGTTTCGAAGGCTTCGCGGGCCGGTTCGTACTCGCCGCGCATCGCGAGCGCAATGCCCACGCCGCGCCAGCTTTCGCCGTCCGTCGGACGTTCGGCGACCGCCGCCCGGAACGCCGCTTCCGCTTCGGCGGGTTCTTTGCCCCGCAGCAGCGCCGCGCCGAGGTCGTGGAAGGCCGCAACCGTGGAATCGCCGTGGCGCACCGCGCTCCGGTAAGCCGCGATGGCTCCCGGCAGGTCGCCCCGGCGGGCGAGCGCGTTGCCGAGGTTGCGATGGGCGACCGGCGGCGGATTTTCAGCGGCGATGGCTTCGCGGTAGGCGTGGGCCGCGTTGGCGTGGTCGCCGAGCGCGTAGTGGACGTTGCCGAGGTTGTAGAGCGCCTTCGCGTAGGGCTTCGGCGTCAGTTCCACCGCTTCGTTGAGCATTTTGAGCGGTTCGTCGGTCCGGCTCGCGGCGAAAAACTTGCCGAGTTCGAACAGCGCCACCCCGAGGTTCATCCGGACGCTCGCCGAGTCGGGCGCGAGCGTCGCGGCGGTCCGGAACATGCGGACCGCTTCACGCAGGTCGCCGAAATCCCGCAGCGAAAGGCCGAGCAGTTGGTAGGCGTCGAGACTTTCGGGGTCGAGTTTGACGGCGAAGCGAAACTCGCCGATGGCATGCTCCAGATTTCCACCCGCGCGGAGCGCGCGACCACGGGCGAAGGCTTCCCTGGCCTGCGCTTCGCTCTGTCCGAAGGCGGCCTCGTTTGCATTGCGTCCCCGCCTGACGGCGGAAGCGACACTGGTGCGGTGATTCGGCACGGGTAGGGTCTTCCTTTCTCGAAACGGCTGCGACGTCCCTGATCCGAAACCTGGCATGATGAATTGTGTGCGGTGTGGGACGAGTAGCTTGCGTCATCTCCAAGATGAATTGCAACGGGTTCCTCTTCCGAATTAGGGTGAAACGAGCGCTTCTGCGCGTATTTTCATCCATTTCAATCCATTTTCCGCTGCGAGGACACTGACGCGATGTCGGACACCACCACGAAAACCATACCGCTGTGCGTTATTTCAGGCACGCTCGGCTGTGGCAAAACCACGCTTCTGACCTTTACCGAAAAGAACGAACGACGTCTCCGACGACGTCCGGTCGTGATTGCGCAGGCGGTCGGCGCGGCGGCGACTGATGCCGGATGGCTGCGCGCCAACGGCGCGAATGTCGTCGAAATCGCCGACGAGACCGAACTGCCGTCCGGGTCGGCGTGGCGCGAAGCCTTCGTTGAAGCGTTGCGAATGGAACCCGATGCCGTGTTTGTCGAAACGGTTGCGCA
>JAAFHI010000098.1 GCA_013298335.1 Actinomycetota bacterium | reverse complement strand
GTACCTGCATGGTCTGAACATCTCGGGCGCCTACAAACAGGCCCGGTCGAAGTTCATCACCTGGTTCCAGGACCCCGATCTCCAGACGAAGATCGTCGGAACGACCATGTTCGTCAGTTTCTGCACCGTGGTCTTCGGCTACGGGATGATCTGCTGGAACACGGGTGCGGAACTCGACCTCAACTTCGGCATCTACCAGTTCCGGTCCTACCGGGCGATTCAGATGGACGGCGACGCGGGCAACAAGGGCTACCGCGTGTTCCGTGACGGAAAATGGGTTGCGAACGCCGACGGCTCGGCAAAACAGATCAAGGCCTACAATCTTCAGGTCGGGGACCAGATCCTGAATGAAGAACTCGGCATCGGTTCGTCGCCGACCTACCGGTTCACGACGGTCGAAGAGGTGAATTACAAGCCGGAATGGGGCCAGTCGAAGCTCTACGCCGTGCAGTGGGGAAGCTGGACGCACTTCCTGCGGAAAGTGAACCCGCTGTTCTGGGTCGACAAGGGCATCTGGTATATGCAGAACAAGCAGACCTTCGAGCGGTCGCGGCAGGCGGACCAAGCCTACCTCGCGGCGCAGGCGAAGATGGTCGGCCTGCTCAACGCGCTCGACGACGCGACCGACAAGAAGGCCGACACGACGGCGGCGCAGGCGGCGGTGGATGCCTTCCGTCCGTCGCTCGAAAAGACCCATACGGTCATGCTTGAGGCCAATACGGTACTTTCGGATACGCCGTCGGTGCTCTATTCGAATCTGCGCGACCATCACCGGGATGGTGAAGTCAACGACACCATCTTCTTCTGGCTGATGATCGGCGGCTGGCTGTTCGGCTTCATTCCGTTGCTCCGTATCGCGTTCCACAACTATCAGAGTCCGTGGTACCGCGATTTCGAGTGGCGCAAACAGTCGCCGGACTTCCCCTGTATCGGTCCGGTCAAGGGCGGTACGTGCGGCGTCTCGATTCAGGATCAGTTGTGGTTCTGCATCCTCTTCTCGATCAAACCCCTGTCGGCGATTGCCTGGTATCTCGACGGCGGCTGGATTGCGACGATGATGGCGCGCGGCAACGAAGCCTACTATCTCACCCACAACATCAGTCACACGGGCGGCGTGTTCCTCTATATGTGGAACGAGACGACGTGGATCTGGACCGACAACCACCTGACGGCGATGCTGCTGCTCGGTCACCTCATCTGGTTCGTGAGTTTCGCGCTCTGGTTCAAGGATCGCGGATCGCGGGCCGAGGGTGGCGACATTCAGAGCCGCTGGGTACGTCTGGTCGGCAAACGCCTGGGAATCAAGACTTTGCAGGAAGTCCGCTTCCCGGTTTCGAACCTCGCGACCGCCAAGTTGTGGGGAACGGTGTTCTTCTACACGGGAACGTTCGTACTGGTGTTCCTGTATTTCGCGGACGGTTTCTTTCAAAACCGATGAACGAAGTCTAGGAGTCTAAGAGTCTTGGTGTCTGGGAGTCGAAGAAGGGAAAACCATTCCAATGTTTTTGACTCCTAGACTCCCGACTCCCCGACTCCAAGACTGATTCTTCCGGGTTTTGTAAGCAGACACACATTCGGCATTCGGGGATTCGCGGACATTTTTCAACTGTAGCCTTATAAAAAGGGAATCCCCCGAACGTCGAAGTGAAAGACAGAAGGAACATCGTCATGGCCAACGAAGAAACCAAGGAAACCGCATCGTCCGCCGAGCCGACGGAGAAACCGGCGGCGAAGACGGAAGCCAAGTCGGCTGAAGCGAAAACGGCGGCTGACAAGCCGGCGGCGGAGAAGAAGGACGCCAAGCCTGCGGCTGAAAAGACGGCCAAGGCAGCCGGCGACAAACCGGCGGCGGCGAAAGCGCCCGCCAAGGCCGCGGCGAAAGCCCCGGCGAAGAAAGCCATTCCGCCCATCGACGGACCGCCCAACCGGCTGGGCCGGACGGTGGCCGCGCCTCCGAAGAAGAAGCGCGAAAAGCAGATTTATACGATTATTGAAGAATTGTGCATCGGGTGCGGATTCTGCACCGATGAATGCCCGCCGAAAGTGAACGCGATCCTCCCGCGCGACGTGGAGGCCGTGCTGGACGGCGGTGAAACCTACTGGATCGACCAGGCGCGCTGCATCAGTTGCTCGCTGTGCTTTGTGGCCGGAACCTGCCCGACCGATGCGGTGGTGTTTACCGAAGGCGGCGTTTCCCGCACGCAGTACATGGAAGACTATCTCCATATCGAGATGGTCGATGAGCCGGAGTGGAAGTCCAGGCGTGAACTGAAGCTGGAAACCTCGGTCGATTGAGAAATTGAAGATTGTTTGTTTGAAGATTTTTGATTGAAAATTGCCGATTGCGTCGCGCGCGAAAGCCGCCAATCGAAAATCTTCAATCAAAAATGAGTTGACCCCCGGAGTCCGCGCCCGGCGAGTTTTGGTTCGCCGGGTCATGGACCTCCAAAAAAATCGGTAGGAAGTGAAATCGGCTTCCGTGCGTCCCCTGCCCGATATTCGATTTTCGATCTTGTACGTGAAGGTCTTCGATTTTTTTCCGAAATCGAAAATCTTCAATCGAAAATCTCCAATTCTCGGATTTATTTTTCTCGCAGGAGACTGTCACTGTTATGGGAAGCAAACTGACGACCGCGAATTATGACCTCGACCTCGATGCCACCGGGTGGGGGACGCTCAAAGCCGAAGCGCGCGTTTCCAACGTCCCGTCCGCATCGCCACTGTTGCCGATCGACGGTGAACTCCGCCTCGAAGCCAAGAAGATCGAAGACGACGTGGTCCGCTTCACCTTCTTCGGGCAGTCGATCGTGGATGGCATCCTCGGCCGCATCGAGGGTGAAGCCGACATCGCCAACGAATCGCCCACCCGTCGCGTTGCCGCCGGGGAAGGCAAGATCACGGTGGGCAAGTTCTCGCACCGCTTCGAGTTCGAAGGGGTGGTGGACTGCCTGCGGTACTGGCGTTCCAAGGCCATTGACGACAACATCATCGCCCGCAAGCAGCGTCTGCTCTGCGGCAACCTCTTCCACGACCTTTCCATCCGCGTGCCCCTCGACAGCGAGGAAGTCATCGACACCTGGATCGAAATGCAGGACGCCTTCCGGAACTCGCCCAACTTCGGCGACTACATCAAGGACGTCTGGCTGATCGGTCCGCTGTGGAACGCGCTCGAACAGACCGGCCAGAGTCTCGACAACATCGACGTCTACTACTTCTCGGAAGTGGAAGGCGGCGAAAAGACCCGCATCGACTTCCGGTTCGCCGGCGGCGGCACGGGCATCGTCGATTCCATCAGCCGGTGGCTCGAACTGTTCCCGATTGACGGTCTCGGCAAGCCCTACAACCAGGGCGGACGCACCGCCAAGCTCCAGGGGAACTTCAACGCCAGCGTTCAGGGCGTCGAGGTCAAGCTCTTCGTCGAACTGCCGGGCTTCACGGTCCCGATCGAAGGCGGCAAGCGCAAGATTCTGAATCACCCGCTCGTGCCGCTCGCGCACCACGGCATCGCCGTCAACTCCGAACCCGCCGATCTCGGCATCCGCTTCAAGGTCACCATTCCGAAGGGCAAGAAATTCGTCGAGACGACGAACAGCTTCGAGTGGGATCGCGTGGCGGAAAACGTCCGGGTCTTCAGCGGGGGCCGCTATCGGGCGTGGGCCGAGGGGATCTGCAAGGGCAGCTACTCGCCGTTCGACATCTTCTTCGGCTGATCCGTCCGGGAGTCCGGAGGCTGGTGTTTGGGGGCGCGCGTGAGATTCATTTGAACCCGCGACCCCGTTGGTGGAAGTTGGAAAGAGCCGCTTCATTTTCACTCAACCGACTTCCACCCCCTGAACCGCTGGACTTCCGGTCGCACCCTCGGCCCGGAAAAGAGAAGAGACGTGACCACATTGGAATCACCGACGTTAAGTACCCTTTCGACGACCGCGACGGCCGAGAAACTGGCTCGGGTGATCATTTATTCGGGAAAGGGCGGAACCGGCAAGACCACGGTCTCGGCCTCGACCGCCGTGACCCTTGCCGCTTCGGGGCAGCGGGTTCTGATCATTTCGAGCGACCCGGCGCACAGCCTCGGCGACGTGTTCCAACTGCCGCTCTCGCGCACCGAGCCGACGAAAATCGCCGAGAATCTGTATGGCCTTGAAATCGACACGATTTACGAAGCCAAGCGGAACATGGCGAACTTCGAGAAGTTCGTTTCGGGAAGTTATGAAAAACGCGGCATCAGTTCGTCGGTCGCGTCGGAACTTTCGACCCAGCCGGGCCTCGACGAGATTTTCTCGCTTGTCCGGTTGCGCTACGAAGCGATTTCCGGTCAGTGGGACGTGGTCATTCTCGACACGTCGCCGACCGGCAACACGCTGCGGCTGCTCGCCTACCCGGAACTGATCGTCGGCGGCAGCACCGGCAAGAAGCTGTTCAAGGTCTACAAGGGCATGTCGTCGATGATGAAGCCCTTCGGCGGCACGAGCGGTCCCGACCCCGAGTTTTTCAACGAGGTCAACCAACTGCTCGAATCCATGAATCAGGTGAGCGCCTTTCTGGCGAATTCGAACGTCACGATGCGGCTGGTCATCAACCCGGAAAAGCTCTCGATTCTCGAAAGCAAGCGGGCCTACACCTTCACCCACATCTACGGGCTGACCATCGACGCCGCCATCGTCAACAAGATTTATCCGGTGGGCGACGAACTGAACGGATGCGAACTCGGAAGCTACTTCGATTACTGGTCGAAGCTGCACACCCGCTACCTGGACGAAATCAACACGGCCTTTTCGCCGCTGCCGATTTTCAAGCTGTACCTTCAGCCCTGCGAACCGCTCGGCGTGGACGCCCTGCGCGACGTCGGCGCGAAGGTCTTCGTCGGCACGAACCCCGGCGAGGTGCTCTACAGCAAGAAGAACATGTGGGTGGCGGAACGGGACGCCCGGGACCCCGCCGACATTCAGCGGTTCATCGTGCGGATTCCGTTCATCGAGGAAAACGACCACATCGAAGTGCAGCGCGTCGGGACCGAACTGATGCTCTCCATCGGGCGCATCTCCCGCAGCGTCTCCCTGCCGCGCATTCTCTACAACGCGGACATTCTGGAACACCACGCCGAAGGCGAACTGCTGACGGTGATTTTCAAGGAGCGCCAGCGTGAACCCGAACCCCCGCGCCTGACGCGATTACGAAGAAACGGATAGCTGGGAGTGGTTAGCAGTTAGTAGTTAGTAGTTAGTAGTTAGCAGAGTGGGAAGTAGGAAGCAGATAGTTGCACTCGGTTCGGAGATGGTTTCAGATAAAAGGAATTCACCTCTAACTACTAACTACTGTCAACTAACTGCTCGCCGCGACTGCTCAAGGATGAAGTGTATGAAAAAGACCAAACAAATCGTGTTGCTGTGCGCGGTGGCCCTGCTTGCGGCGGGGTGTTTCGTCGGCGCGCGTGACGAGAAGGAAACGCGTTACCCGAAGGAAGCGAACCGCGTCTCGGGCGCGCCCGAGAAGACCGCCGAGGACGTCGCCAAGGACAACATCGCCCAGAACGGAAACTCCCCGGACGTCCGGAAGGCCGTCGAGAGTCGCGACGCCCGGACGCCGCGCAACCTCCTTCAGGTCGATGAACAGAAGGTTTCGGGCAACGACAAGGCCGGCACGCCCGCGCTCGTCGATCTGAACGAAAACGAAATGTATCAGGACCCGGTCATCGTCTACCGCGAGGGACGCGCGCTCTTCCAGAACAACTGCGTCGGCTGTCACGGTCACAACGGATGCGGAAACGTGCCCCGTTCGACCAATTTCACCGACACCGGCTGGCAGGAGAACAACTCCGACGGCGGCATCTACTCCTCGATTTACAACGGGAAGGGCATCGGAAACGGTGGCGGCGCGATGCCGGCCTACTACAACCAGCTCAGCCCGCAGCAAATCAAGTATCTGATCGCCTACCTGCGTGCCTTCAATGGCCGTCCGTGCAACGGGTTGCCGACCCAGGACGACGTCAATCGCATGGTCGCCACCCGGCAGAAAAAGTAATTGAGAATGAAGAATTGAGAATTGAGAATGAATGGGATCGTCCCGTGCCCGCTTCGGCCCGGAAGAGAATTGAAAAATTCTCAACTCTCAATTCTCAACTCTCAATTTTCGAGAAGGGGTCGTATGAAGCACACCATCAAAGTCTGTTCCATCCTGAGTCTGGCCGCGCTGTTTGCGACCGGGTGTTTCGTCGGATCGCGCAGCGCCGACGAGATGCGGACGCCCGCGCTGTCGCCGACCGCCGCGAGCCACGCCAATCCGACGTTTCTCACCGAAGCCAAGGTCCTGTATGAAGGATCGACCGCCGGTTTGAAGGACGTCAGTGCGTCGGAAAAGGCGCGCTACCAGCAGCAGATCGACGAGTTGCAGGCCAAAGGCTATCAGGCCTGCGTCGGCTGTCATCAGGCCAACGGCTCCGGAAACAAGGCCATCAACGCCACCAACTTCACCGACACGGGGTGGCAGAACAACAACTCGACGCCCGGCATGGTGACGTCCATCGTGAACGGCAAGGGCAAGATCATGCCGTCCTACAAGGACAAGCTGTCGCTGCAACAGATGAACTATCTGGTCGAGTACATCCGGAAGTTCGAAGACCGGAACAAGGTCGATACTTCCGTCATCGGGCAGAGCAAGGCGACCGCCCCGGCGGCCCGCTAGAACGTACCGTCACCGACCGCGTCAACCCGACGCAACGCGCGCAACGAGCCGAGCGGGTAGAGATACTCCGCCCGGCTCTTTTCATTGAAGACGACGGCAATGTCGGGACTCCGCCGCCGCAGCGGCACCGCGACCGCCAGGCGGTCGTCGCCGTTCCAGACCACCGGCATCGCCGACCCGCCGCGTTTCAGGAAAAGCTGGCCCGCGGCGAACATCTCGACCCGGCGGGGCGGGTTCTCGAAAGCGCCGACGAAGCGTCCGAATTCATGTTCTTCCAGCTTGCGGAAGCGAAAGGCGGGCGGCGTCGGCGGAATCATGCCGAGGTAGTTCTCGACGATGACGTCGGCCACCGATTCCGCGGCGGTTTCTCCGTCGGCGAGTACCGCCACGGCGAATCCGATGGACGGCGCGAACCGCAGCAGGGCGGTCGTGTCGTCAACGGCTCCGGTGTGTTCGAAAAACGTCAGTCCTTCCCGCTCATGGACGAAACACCCGGCCCCGGCCCGCTGTCCGCGGCGGCTCGGAACGTCCACCATCACCTGTGACATCAGGGCGAGCCGTTCGGGGGATTCCATCAGCCACCGCGCGCCGCGCGCCAGATCGGCGGTGGTGGCGACGAGGCCGCCCGCCGGTCCGTCGGATTCCCTGAAGGCGGCGTCGCGCATGCGCGAGGGCCCGACGACCCGGAGCAGCAGTTCATTCGCGAACGTCCGCCCGCCGAGGCGTTCGATGACCCGTCCGATCAGTTCATAACCCGGATTGGCGTAGGAAAAGATGTGTCCCGGCTCGGTGAAGAAGGCGCTGCGGTCGAAGCGGCCATCCGCCTGCGAGGGCAGCCAGTCGCGGAGTCCCGCGCTGTGGTTCAGAAGCTGGCGCAGGGTGATGGCCGGGAAGTCGTCGGGAAGGCTGTCGAGCAGGTCCGTCACCCGCCGTTCGAGGGAGATGCCGGCTTTGGCGGCGAGGTCGATGAGAATGGCGGCGGCGAAGAGTTTCGTGACGGAGCCGACGGGGGAAGGGCGGCGGTCGGTGCCGGGAAGTTTCTCGATCTGCCCGTCCCGCAGAACGGCCACGCGAATGTTGGCCGGTATTTCCGGCGTCAGGATCGCGGTCAAGGCATTTGACGAGTCGTTCATGTCGGCGGCGGGAAAACGATTTGCGGTCGGAGCAGTCCGTCGTGTCGGGCGTGTCGCGCAACGCCGAGCATTTCGCCGTTGACGTCGAGCACCGCCAGCCAGGTTTCTTCGGCTGCCCCGATTTCTTCCACCAGTTCGGGCGAGGGAAGGAAGGGCTGGCCGTTCATGAATTTACGCTGGTCCTCGTCGGCGACGGTGCTGTGCGTCCAGTCGCGCAGCAGGGAAAGCGGCGGCAGCAGACGGGACAGGGCCGCACCGCCGATGGCGAGCCGTTGCAGTTCTTCGAGGGTGATGGCGTCTTCGAGGGTGAAACCGTCCACGCTGGTCCGGCGCAGGGCAATCAGGTGCGCGCCGCATCCGAGCTGTTCGCCGATATCGTGGGCAAGGGTTCGAATGTAGGTCCCCGCCGAGCAGGTCACTTCGCAGTCCACGATGGGCGTGCCGTGGTCATCCAGCCGGATGAGTTTCCCGTCGCTGTCGGGCAGAAACTCGAATCCATGAATTTCGACCGGGACGGCGGCGCGGACCACCACTTTCCCGAGCCGGGCCAGGTGGTGCAGCGCCACGCCGTCGAT
>JAAFHI010000281.1 GCA_013298335.1 Actinomycetota bacterium | reverse complement strand
TCAAACCGCCGGGCGCTGATGTCGAGAATCCCGCCGTACGAGTAGCTGCCGGCACCCTCCGCGCCCATTCCGTAGTTCGGATCATTGCCCTTCGCGTCGCGGGGCGTGAGCGGGACGCCACTTCTCGTCAACCGTTCCGTAATCGTTCGTTGAAGATCCTCGGCGGCAATGTCGGATGGGGATGCGCCGACCGTTTCGGTGACCAGTTCGCGCAGTCCGCTTCGAAGTTCGACCAGGAGCGGAATGGCAGCGGGAGGGACAATCGTGTCGCCTTCGACGGCCTCGATGTGCCGGAGTTTCCGGACAATCTCCGACAGCGGTGTGCCGGCCCTGGAGGAATGGGATTCAGGCGTTTGCGTTTGGGCCGCCAGCGTCGGCGAAAAACACAGGAGCGAGAAACAGAGGAGCAAAAGCGTGGTGAAAATCGTCCGCATCGAAATCGTTTTCCTTTTTGGAGTTGAATGAAGCGGAACGATGCGCCACCCGCGGGCATGTTCTCCACGGGCGTAGCCACAGTCCCCCGGATAAACTCCGCAGAGGGTGGGCGTCGCGTCTGCGACGCCATGAACGTAGCCGTGTCGTTTACGGCACGGAAAACCACGCCCCAAAATTCTTCCGCGTCGCGTAGCCGACGCGATGAAACGACGATTACGAAACATTTTCCGTCACCTCGACGATGACCTGTGCCAGCGTGTCGATCATGAAGTCGATCTGCTCCGTCGTGATGGAGAGCGGCGGCATCATCACGATCACCCCGCCGAGCGGACGCAGAATCAGCCCGAAGTCGCGGCAGCGATCCGTCACCCGATAACCCATCTTTAATCCCGCCGGCCAGGATTCGTGGGTCGTCCGATCCCTGACGAGTTCGACGCCGACCATCAGTCCGCGCTGCCGGATGCTGCCCACATGCGCGAGTGCGCCGATTTCTTTCAAACGCTCGGAAAGATGCGCCGCCACGTTTTGTACGTGAGCGAGCGTGTCGTTGCGCTCAAACAGGTCGAGGTTCGCGAGCGCCGCCGCGCAGGCGAGCGGATTGCCCGTGTAGGTGTGTCCGTGAAAGAAGGTGCGGAATGCGTCAAATTCGGCCAGAAACGCTGAATAGACTTCGTCGTTGGTGATTGTCGCGGCGAGCGGCAGGTAGCCGCCGGTCAGCCCTTTCGCGACGCAGAGAATGTCGGGCACGACGTCTTCGAGTTCGCAGGCGAACATCCGTCCGGTGCGTCCGAAGCCGGTCGCCACTTCATCGCAGATCAGTAAAACATCATATTTTGTACAAAGTTCGCGCACCCGTTTCAGGTAGCCCTCGGGATGCGCGAGCATGCCCGCCGCGCCCATCATCACCGGCTCCATCACCAGCGCGGCGATGTCCTCGTTATGTTCACGCAGAACTTTTTCGACTTCGTCCGCGCAGGCCATTGCGCAGTCGGGCCGCGTCAAACCGAGCGGGCAGCGATAACAGTGCGGCGCGGGGACGCGGTGCGCCTCGAACAGCATCGGACGATACAGTTCGTGGAAAAGGTCGATGCCGCCGACCGACACCGCGCCGATGGTGTCGCCGTGGTAGGAATCCTGAACGTGGACAAACTTCGTCTTGCACGGCTTTGCGTCGGAGCGTTGCTGCCAGTACTGAAACGCGATCTTCAGCGCGATTTCGACCGCCGTCGAACCGGAATCCGAATAGAACACCTTGTTCAGATCGCCCGGCGCGACCGCCGCGAGCCGCGCGGCGAGTTCGATGGCGGGGACGTTCGCCAGCCCGAGCAGGGTCGAATGCGCCACGCGGTCAAGCTGTTCGCGCACCGCCGCGTCGAGTTCCGGCGTACGGTGGCCGTGGGTCGTCACCCACAGGCTGCTGATGCCGTCGAGATAGCGGTTTCCGTCCACATCGAAGAGATAGCAGCCTTCGCCGCGTTCAATGACGAGCGGGTGGCCGTTGTTCCATTCCTTCATCTGCGTGAAGGGATGCCAGAGGTGCGCCTTGTCGAGCGCTTCGAGCCGCGCGCGGCGGGCGGTACTTTGTGCGTTGGTCATTTGAGAAAATTGAAGCCGTTTCGGGAATGAAGTTCGAGAACGAATGCCCGGCATTGTAAATCGGACGGCCATCGTTTGGGACATCCGATTCCGTCCGGATTTTGCGGGGGTAACCGTTCCGCCGCCGCTGCTGCTCGCCCTGCCCTCAAGGACAGGGCTATTTTCCTTCAAGCCCCGTGAACGGGGCTCAGAAATCAAGAAAAGTGATTTGAGCCTCGTTCACGAGGCTTGTTTTTGAATAGCCCTGTCCTTGAGGGCAGGGCAAAAGGCGGACGGTTGAACAATCGGCGGGGAACAAATCCGTTCCGGGCGGGTTCTCTGGAACTCATTGAACATTCACAGTTCACAGTGGACAATGCCCCATTCCCCATCCCCTATTCCCCATGCCCCAGACTGTCCATGCACATCGAACTCCGCAACCTGACCAAACGCTTTTCCTCGCACGACGCGCTCGTGAATTTGTCCCTGAGCCTTGAACCGGGTCAGGTCGTGGCCTTGCTCGGCGGCAATGGCGCGGGTAAGACAACGCTGCTCCGCTGTCTGTCGGGCATCTACAAGGCGACCTCCGGCGAGGTGCTGTTCGACGGCGAACCGTTTCGGCGCGACCGCATCGACCAGCGGCGGCGGTTCGGCTTCCTGCCCGACCTGCCGGACCTGCCGGACATCACCGTTCTGCGCCACATTTCGCTGCTGCTGCGGCTCTATGAGCGGGAATATGTCGGCGTCGAGGAGCGGGTCATCGAGGCCCTGCGCGGACTCGACATGCTGCCCTACTTCGAGTCGCCGCTGGTTTCGCTCTCGCGCGGACAACGCTACAAGGCGGCGCTCGCCGGACTGATGGCCGCCGATCCCGAAGTGCTCTATTTCGATGAACCCTTCGCCGCCGGAATGGACGCGCAGGGAATGAACGCGCTCAGGATGTTCTCGCGCGAAGCCGCGGGCAGCCGTCAGCGGACGATCATCTACACCACGCAGATTCTCGAAATCGCCGAAAACTTTTCCGACCGCGTCCTGATTCTCAACGGCGGCGAACTCCACGCCTTCGATACTCTCGCGAATCTGCTTTCCGCGCCGGGCGACAGCCTGACCGGCCTCTTCAAACGACTGCGCGAGGAAGCCTATGAACGCTCGGACATCTATGGCGCCTGAGCACCGACTGGCCTGACATGGATTTCCAGACGGAGAAGTAGTAAAAAATCCCCGCCCGATTCCCTGACCGAGAGAAGCACCTTGAATTCCCTGATTTCAAAGCCGCGCGAACGCCGCCTGCGCGAACGCATCCTTCTGGTGGTCGAAGCGTCGCCATCCCTTCGGAAAATGCATCGGCGTGGATGGCCGAGTCGGATTGCCGCCTGGCATCGTTCCTTCAGGAAGTTTCTTGAAAACGGTCCATTTCAGAGCGCCTTCTACGGGCTGGTCTTCAGCTTGTTTTCGTTGCTTGCCGGAATAGTGTTGACCCAGTTCATCGGGATGGGCGTGATGCTCGCGGTCGGGATTCCGGAATCACTTGGCCAACCGGTTCTTGAATGGTACGCGACGCTCTTCATCCCCATTCTTTTTACCCTTGTCTGCGCAATCGGCGACAACGTGCGAATCGTTTTAATCGGTCACCGGCACCTGCGCCATTTCGCGACACTTCCGCTCCCGGATGCCGATCTGTTTCGGAAAGCATGGGCGGAAAATGCCGGCCACTCGGCGGTCTTCTTCTTTTTTCCATCCACTCTTTTCATCATTGCACTCGGAATCGGCCTGTGGCCCGCGCCGGGCCAGGTCGAAGGCTGGAACCTCGGATTCATCGCGCTCGGATTCATCACGCTCTGGCTCACCGCAAAATCCCTCGCGCTCGGCTTCATCGCACCGGGACGACGGGCCTTCCGGTTACTGCCGGGTCGGATGAATCCCTTCCTTGTATTTCTGCTACTCCCGGTAGTCGCAAACGTTTTCGCCGTACGCCGAAAACTCCGCGTCATTCGGCCAGTCTACGTTCCGGAATCACTCTTCTCAGTTCCCCAATACCCGACTCCGACCGCAACGATTGCGCCCGCCCGAACGTCGCTCGCCCCGGATTCCGACATCGCGGCTCTGGCCATCCGCGCGCGCCTGTTCGAGGAAACCCGCGAACCGTTTCCGCACGACCCGGAAACATTTTTCTCAAAGCGGTGGCTGACCAAACCTGAACGCGCCCTGACCCAGCTTCTGCGTTCGGAGGATTACGCCGCCGCCTGGTTTACCTGGAAATCCATCGTCGTCACGCTGCTTTGCAGCATGCTCCTCGATGGAATCAGCCGGTGGCTCGTCACAACCGACTTCATAACCAACCCGGATGCGATTTTTGTAAATCTTTCCAAACAAACGATGTCGCTCGCTTTCTTTATGAAATGGCTCAGCATTGGCGGCTTTTTCGGAATCAGCCTCATGCCGGTCTCGCGGTTTCTCCTGATACTGACCTCCACGTCGAAAAACATCGACCGGACCGCCTCGCTCGAACTCAGCACCCTGAACGAAACCTATCCGATCACCGCGACACTTATCCGCAGCACGGTTCTGAAAGAAGCCGTCATCAATCTGGCCGTCTTCGTCCCGATCATTACCACGATCCTCGCCTACTTTTGCCTGACGCCCAGAAACGGGAGGGAAAACTGGTTCGACCTCGCGATGTATACCCTCCGGTTCCTGCTGCTCATCGCGGCGTTCCTGCCATTCTTCTGGACACTCCGGGCAATGAACATGGCGCGGATCAATCGCGTCTTCGCCGTTCCCCGACTGGCATTCACGGGACTCATCGGGCTGATGCCGGTCCTGTTCCTCATCGGGTTCTTCGTTCCATTCGCTTTTTCCCACCTGACCGCTCTGGCCGTTACACCGGTCGTTTTCCTCACGTCGCTCGGCGCGCAACGACTGGTCGAGGGCCTGTTCGAATGGCCGGACGTGGACCTGAAGAAAAAATGAAGGCGTACTGATCTGGCGACCCGGGCGTGCATTGCGCGGCGCCACCGGCTGCAATCGCACATCACGCCGCTTCACTGGATATCCGACGGGTATCTTCATCCACGTCGCAGAGGCATTCCGCGCGGAGGTCGTCGGAGAGAACGTGTGTCTCCGCCATCAGCCTGACCGCCCGGTAGCGACAATTCCCGCAGGGGTTCATCTCATACACCCACATCAACAAATCGGTGAGGTTGCCACTACGGTTACTTTCGCAGATGTCGAGCAGCGTAAACCCGAGCCAATGCGCGTCATCGCGGTCTTCCGGGTCGATTTCACTGGAAGCCAGCAACGACCGGCCAAATTCAACGACCCGCGCATCTTCGAACTGCGCAATCACACGGATGGCGGCATCTCGAAGGTCCGCGTTTTCGGATTCGACGAATTCCCACAATCGCGGATGAAGTTCCGGCGGGGCCGTCGAACTGAAAAACCCATAACAGGCGGACGCACACCGCTTCATCGGTTTCATCCAGAAGCTTTTGAAAAACCGTCTTCAACTCGGCTTCGGTCGCGTATTTTCCAAAAGGGCCGTAGTGGCCTGGAAC
>JAAFHI010000376.1 GCA_013298335.1 Actinomycetota bacterium | reverse complement strand
AGATGGGCAACCCCTCGCCGTTGAAGGGGTTGACGGCGGTCAGGCCGGTTGGGACGCCCTCTTTTTCCTTCGATTCGGTCCGTTCCTTCTGGGTCATGGCCGCCATTTTGGCGATGAATGCTTCGAGTTCCGCCCGATGGGTGGAGATGGGAAGAATTTTCTCCATCAGCGGATGTTCGGGCGCGATGATGATGGCGTTAGACCCGTGGATGGTGTCAATGCGGGTGGTGAAGACGCGGATTTTCGTCTCGGCATCCTTTGCCATGGCGAAATCGACGAACGCGCCGTCACTGCGACCGATCCAGTCCTGCTGGCGCTTCAAAACGTGGTGAACCCAGCCATCGCGCAACTGACCGCTGATGCCGGCGAGCAGTTCCTCGCAATACTTCGTCATTTTGACGAACCACTGTTCAAGTTCGCGCTGTTCGACGGGCGTGGTTTCGTGCCGCCAGCAGAACCCGCCTTCGGCCTGTTCGTTGGCGAGGCTGGTGTTGCATTCCGGGCACCAGTTCACGACCGATTTCTTGCGGTAGAGCAGGCCCTTCTTGAACAACTGGATAAAAATCCACTGATTCCAGCGGTAATACTCCGGTGTACAGGAGGCGACCTCGCGCGACCAGTCGTAGCTGAAGCCCATCCGCTGCAACTGGGCCTTCATGGCGGCGATGTTGCTTTTGGTCCAGTCGTCCGGTCGGGCGTTGTTCTTGATGGCCGCGTTTTCGGCGGGCAGGCCGAAAGCGTCCCACCCCATCGGGTGCAGGACGTTGAAGCCGCGAAGGCGCTTGTACCACGCATAAGCGTCGCCGATGGAATAGTTACGGACGTGTCCGATATGGATTTTCCCCGACGGGTAGGGAAGCATTTCGAGGGTGTAGAACTTTTCGCGGTTCGGATCGACCGTGACCTGGAACGTCTGTTCGTCGGCCCACCGGGCCTGCCATTTTTCCTCGACGATGTGCGGTTGGTACTTTTCGTGCATTTTTTTCTCACCGAAAATTGAATTCGAGCGTTTATAGACACCAACCCTTTGTTCAGGCAAGCCGAGACCGACAGCTTTTCATTTTTGGAAAGGACGTGAATCTGATAATGAAATTTTTCCTGTACTTTGTAGGCACGACAACTCTCCTAATCCTGACGAACACAACACCAGTCTCCGCCCAAACCGAAAACTCAAGCGACCTCGCCATTCGCCGCCGCCTGATGACGCCGCACAACTCGCCGGAACTTGAACGCCGTGAAGCCGAGGTCATGGCGGAATTCCCAAACGTCGAAGCCTTCGCGGATTCCTTCGTCCGGAGATGGCAGGAAACCACCGATCTGAAACAACTCCAGGCGGAGTTTCTCAGCACAGCGGAAGCGGGGAAGGTGGACTTCGATTTTCGTGGAATGTACCGCTGCGAACTTCCCGACGGCATCACGCTCGATCCGGAAGACAAACGTCGGCTTTCCATCGCGTACCTGAATTTTGCCGCGCTGGAAGCCGAGGTTCGCCTTTTGAGCGACCAGGAGGATGAGGAAAACGGACCGATTGAACTTCAGCGGCAGTTCGTCACCCTCGAACAGCGGTGGGGGGCGCTTTTTGAAGATCCGCCGGTTTCGGAACCGAAGCGATTCGTGGACGAGGTTTGCCGCTTCACCGACGAAGTCGCCGAGACGTGTCGGCCCTTTCTGACCAGGGCGCATTTTCATTCGAATGGCTATCGGGATCGGTTGGAAGCACATCGGAAGCAAGATGCGTCGGACGCCGTCAGCGACCGGGATGTCCCGTTCGATTTTCCCGCCGGCCCCAGAAACCAGCCGCGGTTTTACGTTCACCGCGGGGTTTTCCTGATCTCCATCGAAAAGGAAAACGGGGCCTACCGCGTGGTGGACCTCGACGTCATCCAGTAAGACTTTTGAAATTCATTTTCGGCACTTGGTGAATCGGGGTATGGTTGCCGAATCGACTTCCAAAACTGAAAGGAACGCTTATGCCCCGAAACAACGTGCTTTTGCTTGGAATGATGGCACTTCTGATGTTCGGTTCATTCGGTTTCTCCACCGTGTCAGCCGTGACGACCAGTGGAACAAAAACGGAAACCGTGAAACTTCCGCCCGGGACCTACGTCGGAAAATTCGCCTCCATCGAGTTCAAAGCCGATTTGTCCTTTTCCGTGACGTATGAAGGACAGGTCGTCGTAAAAGGGAAGTACACCGTCAAGGACAATCAGGTCGTACTCCACGACAAGGCCGGTCCAAAAGCCTGCATCGGAATGGACCCCGGCACCTACGAGTGGTCACTCGAAGGCGACAAACTTTCATTTTTGCTGCTGGACGATCCATGCCCCGGCAGACGCGGCCTGTTGAAGGACGCAACCTACGTCAAGAAATGAGTCTTGGAGTCGGGAGTCTCGGAGTCTATGAGTCAAGACAATCAGAACGTATCGCTGTGATTTCCGGACGCCAAGACTCCCGACTCCCAGACTCCAAGACTCTTTCTTCAATCTGGTTGTCTTGACTCATAGACTCCGAGACTCCCGACTCCCAGACTCACTATTTGACTTTGATCATTTTGGCGGAAAACGAGCCCTTGAAGGAGTTCTGGTCGTCCTTCAGATCAACTTCGCCCGTTACTTCATCTCCGCTCACCGAGGAAATCGTCACTTTCCCGGTTGTTTTGGATTCGTTCAGATACGCCTGGTCTTTTTTCCCGCCCGTAAACACCGTAATCGAATTCCCGTAGCCGCGGGTCACATGGTACTGGAACGGGCCGCCGTCAGGTTTGGCCATCGGGTATTCCCCCGGTTCGACCGGCGTTTGCGCGTTTCCACCCTCCTTGCCGACAATCTGGAAGGAAATCATCATTCCGTCGGTTTTCGGGGTTTCATTGATGGAAATCATGGATTTCGAGGCGTCGAGATCATAGTCGGCAACGTGAAAGGAATAGGATGAGGCGTATTTCACCACGGAATTTTTCGAAAGGCCGACTGAACTGGGGTAGATGTACCCTGATTTGAGGGGTACTTTTTTCGGCGCGCTGCCCTTGACGCTCACGTCCAGGCCCTTGGCCCCGCCACCGCAGGCGGCAAGCAAAAGGGCGACCGTCAGAAGTGGTAAAAATGTCGGTCGGCGAAATTTCAGGTTCATGGTGATTCCTCCTCGGTTTGAAATGTGAAGTTTGGGGGACCGCTTTCAGGCGGTTTGAAGTGGTTATTTTTTCTCGGTTGCCAAAAGCACCGCTCCCCGGAGCGAGCCCTCGCTGTTTTCGGCCAGTTGAACCGACCGACCCACTGATTCCGACAACATCCTTAATAAGATGGGGTACGCCTCGAAGACGCCCCCCGAAACCATGATTTCGGCGTTCGGGCGGGCGGCTCGGGTTCGGTAGAGTGCCTTTGCGATCATCGCCAACCGGGAAGCGAGCGATTCCAGAAATGCATGCAGAATGTCCACCGGGTCGGAATCGAGGCGCAACCCGGAGATGACGCCGACCGCGTCGTCGTTCCAGTCCGGGCTTCGTTCACCGGCGAGAAAGGGAAGCACGGTCAGTCCGTGACTGCCGGGCAATCGCTTTTCGAGCAGATCGTTCAATTCACCAGGTGATGGAAATCTGAAATTCGCGCGAACCCAGGCCAGCGAGTTCCCGGCGTTGCTCAGGGCCCCGCCGACGAGCAGCCGCTTTTCATCCACCCGGTAGCACCACAACCCGTCTTTCGGATCGAGTTTCGGTTTTGTACTTGCCGGAAGGCAGACCCGGACGCCCGCCGTCGTCCCGACATTCATGGCGATCCGGTCGGGCGTCGCGCAGTCGTTTCCGAAATTGCTGCATGCGCCGTCTCCGAACGCGGGCAGAAACCGGGCATCGGCCAGCGGTTTCCAGCGTTTTTGAAACTCCGGACGAAGCATCGCGCCCTGAAAAAAAGTGTCCGGCTGCGCCAGTTCGGGGAGGCCGACCGGATTGATTCCGGCGGCGGCGGCCACCGATTCATCCCACGCGAGCGTGTGCCGGTTCAGCAATCCCGTCGAAGACGCGATGGAAAGCCCGCATTTCGACTCTCCGAACAGTTTCAAAAACAGGAAGTCTCCGAAAGACAACCACTTGCGGGTCTTTCTGAAATCCGCCGGATGAACCTTTCGAAGCCACGCGAGCTTGAGCGGCCAGTAACTCGAATGGACAAAGCACCCCGTCCGATGGTGCAGCTCCGCCGGGTCGAATACCTCAAGCAGTTTCTTACTTGAACCCCGCGAACGTGTGTCGCCCCAGCTATAAAGGGGCGTGGTCGGCCTGCCGACATTGTCGCCGCCAACCAGCGAGTGCATGAATGTCGAAAACCCCACCGTCGCGATTGAACATTCACGGGCCGGTCGGGTTTTCAGACACTTCGAGATGACTTCAACCACCGTTTGGGCGAGGGCCTCCGGGTCGTACCACATGCCGCCGTCAGCCGAGGTGAACGGGGAAATCCGAATCCGGATGAGCGTTCCGGGAACTTCGCATCCGTCCGGGGTGAAAATGGCCGCCCGGACCGAGGAAGAGCCGATATCTACTGAAAGAGTCATGAGTCTTGGGAGTCTGGTGGGTCTTGGGAGTCAAATACAGGTTTGTCTGGTTTTGAAGGTTTCAGACAACCGCGTTCCGGAAACACTTGAAAGTTTGGGAGTCTGGTGATGTTTTCTTGTCTTTTGACTCCCAAGACACACCAGACTCCCAAGACGCTCAAGACTCCTGCTGCTTCTGGAATTCCAGAAACTCGTCCACATCCTCGATGGTGCCGAAAATGAGGGGTGTCCGCTGGTGAATGTGATTCGGCTGGATGTCCATGATCCGGTTTT
>JAAFHI010000775.1 GCA_013298335.1 Actinomycetota bacterium | reverse complement strand
CCGAAGCTGGCCGACCGCTACCACCTCGTCGCGCCGGATTACCCCGGCTTCGGCGCCAGTTCGATGCCGACGGTGAAGGAATTCGACTACACCTTCGATCATCTGGCCGACGTGGTGGACAAATTCACCCAGGCGCTCAAACTCGAAAAATACAGCCTCTACGTACAGGACTACGGCGCGCCGGTCGGCTACCGGCTGGCGGTGGCACATCCCGAACGGATTCAGGGACTTATCGTTCAGAACGGGAATGCCTACGAGGAGGGGTTGAAGGATTTCTGGAATCCGATCAAGGCGTACTGGAAGGACCGAACCGAGGCGAACGCGGCACCGCTCCGTCAATTTCTCGCGCTCGGTGCGACCAAATGGCAATACACCCACGGCACGCGCCATCCCGAGGCGATCAGTCCCGACAACTGGTTCATTGACCAGTATTTACTCGACCGGCAGGGGAATCAGGACATTCAGCTCGCGCTCTTTTACGACTACGGAACGAATCCGGGACGCTACCCGACGTGGCAGGCGTACTTCCGGAAGTACCAGCCGCCGACCCTCATCGTCTGGGGCAAAAACGACACGATTTTTCCGCCCGACGGAGCCGAACCCTACCGGCGCGACCTCAAGAACCTCGAATTTCACCTGCTCGACACCGGCCATTTCGCCCTTGAAGAAGATTCCGAGGCCATCGCCGGCTACATCCGGACCTTCTTTCAGAAGCAGGGAATTCGTTGAAATCAAAGTACTTCGGGGCGGCAGGCAATTTCGCCGCCCCTTGTGTTGAAAGGAGTTTTCCAATGTCGTCACCCGCGCCCGCCCCGATTCGCCCCCCGTTCACGCTCGAAACCGCGCTCGCCAAGGTCAAGGCCGCCGAAAATGCCTGGAACAGCCGCGATCCCGAACGGGTGTCGCTGGCCTACTCGGAAGATTCCGAATGGCGTAACCGTACCGTGTTTCTCAAGGGCCGCGCCGCCATCGTCGAGTTTCTCAAGGGAAAATGGGAACGCGAACTCGATTACCGGCTGATGAAGGAACTCTGGGCCTTTACCGATAACCGGATTTCGGTGCGGTTCGAGTATGAATGGCACGACGCCGAAGGAAACTGGTTTCGCAGTCACGGCAACGAGCACTGGGAATTTGACGACGAGGGACTGATGCGCCGCCGCGACGCGAGCATCAATGACCTTCCGATTCGGGAATCCGACCGCCGGTTCTGACTGATCCGTCCTTTATATATAAGGAGCATTCCGATGAGATTCGACCAACCGTTTCACGAAGGCGAACTTTTGGCGCAGAAACTGGCCGGGGAAGCCGAGATGGCCGATCAGAACGGACGCATCATCGGGGATGAAATCCTCGGCGGCGCGCTGGCGTTCATCGAAAAGCAGCCGTTCGCGGTCATTGGAAGTTCCGACCCGGAGGGCCGTTTGTGGGCGTCGGTGCTGCTTGGCGAGCCGGGCTTCATGCGCGCGCCCGACCGCCGGACGGTGACCTACGATCTGAGTCGGGCGATTTCCTCGCCGCACGACCCGCTGTGGGCCAACCTCGATTCCGACCCGAAAGTTGGAACGCTGGTCATTGACCTCGCCACCCGCCGTCGCCTGCGCATCAACGGGAATCTCTCGAAAACCGGGGACGATTCGCTGGAACTCTTTGTCAGTGAATCATTTCCGAACTGTCCGAAATTCATCCAGCGGCGGCATTTCGTTTTCGGAGCGGAAGTTTTTGGTAAACAATCGTCTGATAACGCCATTGGGACGAGTTTGGGTGAGGAACAAACGAGCCTCATCGGGAGAGCTGACACGGTATTTGTCGCGAGCGCGCACGCCGAACGCGGACTCGACGCCTCCCACCGGGGAGGGAAACCGGGGTTCGTTCAGGTTCTGGATGATTCGACGCTCCGCATTCCGGATTATCCCGGCAACGGCATGTTCCAGACCTTCGGAAACCTGCTGACGAATCCGAAAGCCGGGCTGACCTTTCTTGATTTCGAGGCGAAGCGGGTTCTTCAACTGACCGGAACGGCGTCAATTGAATGGAACGCGCCGGAACGTGGCGAGGAAACCGGCGGAACCGGACGGTTCTGGGATTTCAAAGTCGAACAATGGATCGAAACCGGCCTTCCCGACGGCATCCGGTGGGAGTTTGTCGACTTCTCGCCCTTCAACCCCGAGTGAATGAAGAGGCGGCGCGCCTGAAGTCTTGGGACAGGTGTCGAAAGTCGGACGTAACGGTTCAGAGTCCCCCGCTTTAGCGGGGAGAACTTATGACTTTCGACCATTTTTCCGCGTTCTTTCCCAAATAATCGCGAATGGAACTTGATTCCCCGCGGGAAATGTCCGGCTTCCGCGCTTTTTCCCCGCTAAAGCGGGAGACTCTGAACAGTTTCAGTCGGACACCGGTCCTCAATGGCGGGATCAGCGCCGACGCAGACTTGACGCTTTCTGTTCGTGATGGGATTCAAGGTTGGCGCAGACTGTTTCGCAGAGTGTCACGATGGACGGATCGGCGATGGCGTAAAACACGTTGAGTCCCCGGCGGCTTCGCGAAACCAGTCCGCCGCCCGCCAGAATACCGAGTTGCTTGCTGATGTTGCCCTGCGTCGTGCCGAGCCGCGCGACGAGGTCGGTCACGTTTTTCTCGCCGCCCATCAACTGGTGCAGGATTTTAATCCGGGTCGGGTCGCCCATGAGTTTGAACCGGTTGGCGATGGCTTCGAGGGCCGCGTCCGACAGGTTCGGGTGGGTTTGGGTGGCTTCCATCCTTTTTTTCTCCTTGGCGGACAAAAATCCCGCGTTTCGTTCGGTTCAACGCTTTTCAAATATTACTATATAGTAATATAGTTGAATTGTGGCAGACGCACCAGAAGGGAAAGCCT
>JAAFHI010000497.1 GCA_013298335.1 Actinomycetota bacterium | reverse complement strand
GTTCATTCCGCTGCCCGCGCTGCTGTTCGCCATGCTGTCGGTCCGGTCGGGAAGCGTCGGTCTGGCGTTCTTTCTCTTTGCCGCCTATGTCTGCGAAGCCTGTCTCGCCATCGCGGCGGGCGCGGTGATCAAGCCGTCGCTGCCGCTTTCCAGCGATGTTCAGACGGCGAGTTCGCCGCTCGGCAGCGTGTTGAACTACTTCGTGACGATGGGCGCGGCGATTGCGCACGTCATCGTGACCACGGTGCTGACGTTGCTCTACGGCGTGAGCCGGTGGCCGGTCGCCGCGGGGGTGTGCTTTCTGGCGGGGGCCGTGGTGGTGGTCGAGGCGTGGGCGGCGGCACGGCTGACCCGGACGGCCTTTCATGAACGCGAGCGGGGCGTTTTCTGGCGTCGCCGCGCGGTCTGGATGCCCATTGCCGCCTGCGTTCTGCTGCTGGCGCTGTCCATCGGGTATGTCCTTTATATACCGCCCTTCGGTGTGTCCGTTCCGCCGGTGAGCGTGGGCGTGTCGGTTCCCGATGACCGCAATGCCTGGGGCGATTACCGGAAGGCGGTCGAACTGTTCAAAGGTTTGAAATCGCCGGATGGCCGCTTCGATGCGAAGAAATGTGACGACATCCACGCGAAGATCGGGAAGGGTGACGTGACCGAAGCCGAGCGGGAATGGTTCGTGTCGTTCATCCGGATGAAAATCGAGATCGAACGCGGCGCCTTCAAACCGTTCTGCCGGATTCCGGCGAGCGGGACGGTGCGTCCGCCGTTGCCGGAGTTGATGGAACTGCGCGGGGTGCTCTGGCGGGACGCCCTTATGGGAGAAACCTGGCTGGCATTCGACGGGTATCTGCTGGCGACGCGCTTCACGCGCCACCTTGAAGACCTTGAAATCCAGTACGGCCAGTTCAGTTCCTATGCCGCGCCGTCACGGTTCGGTGTCTGGCTGCGTTCGGACGCCTGGGCCACGTGCGATGCCGACACGGGCGGACGCATGGCGCGCGAACTGGACCGTCTCGTCGCCGGAATGCCGACGCCGTTTTCGGTCATGCAGGCGCGGGTTGCGCTGCACCAGCAGGGAGTGGAGGGGGGCGGACCGTTTCAGGGATTTCGGCGGCGAAGCTGGGCGATGGAACGCTTTCCGGGGCTGCGCGCGCGGGTCATCGCGCAGGGGCGGGCCAACGCCGCCGTCGCCCTTGAACGGTTGCGTCCCTGTTGCGAGCGGTGGAATTTTGCCGGGTGCGGTGCTTCCGACGGCACGGTCGTCAATCGCGGGACCTATGTTTTATGGCTGCTGCTGCCGGAGGCGGGCTACGCCACGATGTATGAAACCGTCGGGTTCGACGCGGGCGCGGTGGCCGGTCGGCTCTACTGCGAGCGGTGCGACCTCGGCGCGCTCGCCGGCTGGTCGGCGATTGCGGCTTACAAAGGGCGCCACGGTGTGTTTCCTTCCGATCTCGAGTCGGCCTGTCGCGAAGTCGGCATCGCCGTTCCGAAGGACGTCGTGACCGGCGCGCCAGTGCGCTATCGCCTCGACGGTGACGGGCCGGTGCTCTGGTTTGTCGGGTTCGACGGCGATGACGACGGCGCGGTGAGGGCGTTGAGCGCGGATGATTTCCCGCGCACCCTTTCGGGCGGAAAGGGAATGGCGCTGCCGGACGGCGATTTCGTCTATCGCTTCGGCGCGCCCCCGCCGCATCTGAAGTCGGGCGAGCGGAAACCGGCTTCGTCCCCGGTCGATTCCGACCCGGACGACGATGAATAGCGAACAAAGAATGGGCATGCGGTTGACAAAGCCGATTCGGGCTCTATAATTCGCGCTTTTCTTCCGAACGATAACCGCTTCCGCGCGCCCTGACGGCTCTCCGGCGGCATCGGTTCCGCGAAGTCCGATTCTTCGAAGTTTGAACGAGAGGTTACACCCATGCCGAATCCGAAACGACGCCACTCCTCTTCCCGCCGCGGCAAGCGTCGCGCTCATGATGCGCTGACCACCCAGATGATGATCCGTTGCCAGAACTGCGGGGCCTATTCGATCCCGCACCGTGCCTGCAAGGAATGCGGTTACTACAAGGGCCGCCAGGTCGTCGCCGTGCGCACGACCGCCGTTGAGCAGGAATAGTCCGCTCTCCAGCGATCCGTTTCCGCGCCGGAAACACGCCAAGGCACGCCACTGCGTACGCTCTCGTGACGCGGCGGCGTGTTTTCTTGCGGCGACTGTGGGTTTCGCCGCATTCCGCCCGTTGAACGCCTTATGCTCCGGATTGCCGTGGATGCGATGGGGGGCGACCGCGCCCCCGTGAGCGAACTGGACGGTGCCCTGCGCGCCGCCCGGGACCTCGGCGTCCGCATTGCGCTGGTCGGCCCCTCCGAGCCGATCCGCGAGGGCCTCCGCGCGCGCGGATGGCGCAATGAGCCGATCGACATCGTGCATGCGAGCGAGGTCATCGGGATGGGCGACGACGTGACCCGCGCGGTCCGCCGCAAGAAGGATTCGACCATTCGCGTCGGCATCCAGCTCGTCAAGGAAGGCAAGGCCGACGGTTTCGTGAGCGCGGGCAACACCGGCGCAGTCGTGATGACCACGGCGCTCTTTCTCGGAACGCTGCCGGGCGTCGAGCGTCCGGCGCTGACGATGGTGCTGCCGACCGTCAACGGACGCGGCACGGTCCTGCTCGACGTCGGCGCGAATGCCGACTGCAAGCCCTTCTTCCTCGAACAGTTCGCCGTCATGGGCGCGCTCTATTCCCAGAAGATTCTCGGCCACCGCCATCCGCGCATCGGGCTGCTCTCCATCGGAGAAGAGGAATCCAAGGGCAATGAACTCATCCGCGAAACGCATCAGCTTCTGAAAGCCAACGTGCCCCACTTCATCGGCAACGTCGAGGGCAAGGACCTCTACACGGGCGAAGTGGACGTGGTGGTCAGCGACGGCTTTACCGGCAACGTGGTGCTCAAGACGAGCGAGGGGCTGATCGAGTCAATCACGAAGATGCTCCGGCAGGAGATGATGCGGCGGCTCGACACGCAGGCCGGGGCGATTCTCGTGCGCCCGGCGTTTCAGGCGTTCAAGAAGCGGCTCGATTACGCCGAGTTCGGAGGCGCGCCGCTGCTTGGCGCGAAGAACACGGTCATCGTGTGCCATGGCCGTTCGAACGCGAAGGCGATCTACAACGCGATCCGCGTCGCGAAGGAATTTCACGAACGCAAGGTCAATCACCTCATCGAAACCGAACTGGCCGCGCTGCCCGGTTCGAAGCCCAAGACGAAGGCCGTTCCCTGAAATTGCGCCGGTCGGACCGGTGAAAACGCGCGGGTACGCACCTTCGACTGTGCTATCCTCGGCGGTCAGTCACCGGTTTCCAGCCGCCAGTCCAGCCTCCACCTTTTTCAACGCTCAACGCGCCAGCCACTGACTGCTGACGACTGACCACTGACTGCTATCTTCAACTGGAGTTTGATACGGATGGCTTCCTACGCTGCCGGAATCGTCGGAACGGGTCATGCATTGCCCCACCGCGTGATGACCAACGCCGACCTTGAAAAAATGGTCGAAACCTCGCACGACTGGATCGTGACCCGGACCGGCATCAGTGAACGCCGGATTGCCGAACCCGGCGAGCCGACCTCGAAATATGCCACGCTGGCGGCTCAAAACGCCCTCGACGCGGCGGGAATCAAGGCGATTGACCTTGATCTGATCCTCTGCGCGACGGTCTGCCCGGACATGATGCTGCCCTCGACGGCCTGCATCATCCAGTCGAAACTCGGCGCGAAGCGCGCCGCCGCCTACGATCTGGTCGCCGCCTGCTCGGGTTTCGTGTACGGCGTGTCCACCGCCCGGGCCTTCATCGAGACCGGTCAGGCGAAAAACGTGCTTGTCATCGGCGCGGAACTCCTGTCGCGTTACGTGGATTACACCGACCGCTCGACCTGCGTCATCTTCGGCGACGGCGCGGGCGCGGCGGTGCTGACGCGGGTCGAGCCGGGACGCGGCGTTCTGGC
>JAAFHI010001042.1 GCA_013298335.1 Actinomycetota bacterium | reverse complement strand
CACGATAGGATTGCTCCCGACGCACGCTTCGGTAGGATACAAACCGCGAAAAGTTTGGTGATGTCCACACAGCGGCATCACAAGTTTTCATCCGACTTCTTGTCGCACAGGTACCTTTGTGGGGTTACAGAACTTTGGGTCTCCGATCCGTGATCCGGAAGAAGGAATCGCATTATGGAGATGACCGACCAAGTTCGGCGGTATGCCGAGGCGGCGCAGGCCGTTTTGGAGGAATGGTGCGCGATTCCGAATCTTGAAGCCGGGATTCGGGATCGGGTGTTCCTCGATGATGAACACCGCCGGTACGCGGTGATTTCGGAAGGCTGGGTGCGTAGTGAGCGGGTTCACCACGTCGTCATCGATCTCGAAATCATCGACGGCAAGGTGTGGATTCAGGCCGACAACACGGACTCGGCGGTGGCCCGCAAGCTGGAGGCCCGAGGGGTGGCGAAAATGGATATCGTGCTTGGATTCCGTCCGCCGGACCTGCGGGCGGCGACGGAATACGCGGCGGCGTGATGTTGTTCATCCTGGGTGATGCCGAGATAGGCGCGAAAATAGGACATAGCGCGTGTTTTCAGAATTTTACCAGGAACACGGGGCTGTCCCGCCGTCTGGACTGCCGCAGGTCATAGAGGCGGGTGATGGCGATGCCGGATGGCCCACGGACTCTCGATCCCTGAGCGCGCGCAGATGGCATCAAAATCGGCAAGCGGTTCCTGGCCGGCTTTCTGAGAAACACCGTAACGTATTGCCTTGGCTGGGTTTTTGACCGGTGGGTCAGTCCGCCCCGTATTTGATTCTCACGACCGACTCGGACACAATGCGATTGAATGACACCTCGGGGGGAATTGCCGGTGGCGCGGACCATTGATCATGATCGTTTGTTCAAGGAACTTCTGACAGTCTTCTTCGGAGACTTTCTCCGGTTGTTCGTTCCGGACGCCGCCGAACTGGTGGATCAGGATTCGTTTGAATTCCTCGACAAGGAACTGTTCACCGACGTGACCAGTGGTGAACGCTGGGAAGTGGACATCGTGGTCAAGGGGTTGCTGCGGGGCGAGTCCGCCTGTTTCCTGATCCACGTCGAGAACCAGTCCGACCGGAAGGCCAAATTTGCCGAGCGGATGTTCCTCTATGGCGCGCGGCTGTATGAGAAGCACCGCCTGCCGGTTTTCCCGGTGGCGCTTCTGTCCTACGACACGCCGCGAAATCCCGAGCCGAGCGTGTTTGAATTTCGTTTCGGGAACTTTACGCCCTTGCGGTATGAGTTTCAGGTGATTCAGTTGAACCGGTTGAACTGGCGGGATTTCATTGACACGCCAAATCCGGTGGCGAGCGCCTTGATGGCAAAGATGGCGATTGCGCCGGAGGATCGGGTGGCGGTGAAGTTCGAGTGTCTCCGGTTGCTGGCGACACTGAAGCTCGATCCGGCCCGGATGCGCCTGATTTCGGGTTTCATTGATACGTATTTGCCGCTCGCGGAGGTGGAACTGATTATTTTCAACGAAAAAGTGGCGACACTTGAACCGGAAACGAAGGAGGCTGTGATGCAACTAACGACGAGTTGGAAGGAAGAAGGACGCCAGGAGGGCCTTCAACAAGGTCTTCAACAAGGTCTTCAACAAGGACAGTTGGAAGGCGAGGCCAGGTTGGTGATTCGCCTCCTGTACCGCCGGTTCGGTGCCTCGGTTGACGCGGAAGTGTCTCGAATCAAGGGACTTTCAATTGATCTTCTGGAACTTCTCGGGGATGACTTGCTGGATTTCACCCAATTCAAGGATTTGACCGACTGGCTTGATGCCAAGACCGGCTAAATTCCGGGTCATGCCGAGATCGGTTCGAACATAATTCCCATTGTTCATACTTGCCCAACCGGTCAGGATGATTCGACGGTGCGCCGTTGCCAGAGTCTTCGGACCTGGGTCGGAAAGAACTGGCAGCCCCGGCGAGTCGGGAAGCCGAGTTGGTTGAGCTGGTCGGCGATGGCCTGGAAGGTGGCGCCCTGTTCGCGCAGGGAGCGGATCATGGCGGCGGCCTTGCGGTTGTTTTCGTTGGCCCGGGCGTTGGCGATGCGGGCAACCGTGCCCTTGTCGCGGGCCTCGAGGGTGAGGTTTTCGGGTTTGCCGA
>JAAFHI010001036.1 GCA_013298335.1 Actinomycetota bacterium | reverse complement strand
GTTGTCGATGTCAAGCCGGAGGAATGCGACCCGGTTCTGACCGCCGTCGCCCTGCGCGCGGCCTCTATCGAAGCCGGTTTTCAGCTTTCCGCGACCGTGATGCTGGATTCGTCTTCCGTCTTTCAGGTCGCCTCGGTTGAACTGTTCTGGAGCGAAGAATGGCGCGCCCGGTTGCTGACGGATGACGCGTTTCTGGCGGTGGCCGGTTATGACCCGGAAGAGGATGAACTCACGCTCGCCCGGGTGCGCGGCGGCGAGGTTCAGGCGTACTACCGGGCCGGTTTTGAATGCGATTCGGATTTCTCCCTTACCGGTCCGCCGCCGGCATCCGACATTGAAAACGAAGCAGCGTTGATTGCCCGTTTTGAAACTTTGTTTGGCTGGGCCGGTCAGATTCGCGGTCGCTCCGAACTTGAAGAAAACGTTCCGTCGGTTGAATGTTCCGACGACCTGCCGTCGCCGATGTCATGGGCGCTGCGGCGTGCGGTGACCTGCGGCCTCGCGTTTCTCGGCGGGCGGGACGTCGATCTGCACCTTCGGGTCGGCGCGTTGAAATTCGGGAACAGCGTTCTTGAGTCGCGCATCGTCCTGTTTCAACCCGGACGCTCCGGACCGGGCAAGGCGCTGATCCTCGTGTTTCCCAGTGTCGGAGCCATGTTCGGCTGGATTGGCGAACGCCAGCCCGAAACTTTCTACAATGTCTATGCCACGGTGGCCTTCGACGGAAAACCCCCACTCGACTTCATCCGGCACGTGCTCGCCACCGGCCACCGCGTCCGGGTGCTGTTTCGCGATGACGTCACCCTGCGCGAACTGGCGGTGTTCCGCTCGGTGAATCTGGCGGTCGTCAACGCCGAACTCTATGACCACGTCGAGGACCGCGAAGTCGCAACGCCCGAAGCGGTCGGGACGCGCATCGGGCCGGGAGGTGCGCAATGAACCGGCGACTTTCCGATTTCCTCCGCCAGCGCAATGGAGGCTGGTTCAGCGCGGCCTACGTCCACGCCCAGCGGCTCGACGCGAGTGGACAGATGCCGCGACTGCGCCGGCATCCGTGGAAAAGCGTTTATTTCGCCGCGTGGGATTTGGTGGGTGCGTGGTGCTTCCTTATTCGCCAGATGGCCCTGCTGTCGCTCTCCGGGCTTCTCATCGCATTCGGGACGCAGCTCGTTCTTGAGCGGAGATTCGTTTCGGGCGTCACGTTCTGCGGCGTGCTGCTGTTTGGCGGCTGGTTCGTGGCGGATCGCTGGCGGGCATGGTTTCGTGAAACCTTTGCCGTCGTGCCCGAATCGAGCGGATGGCTCGACCCCGCGCCGCCGCCCGCGCCCGGCTGGCACCCCGAAACCTTCGCGAAATGGGCCGACAGCGAACTCGGATTGCCGCGACCCGCGACCGAGCAGCATTTGAGTTCATTGAAAAGCCTCTACCGGCTGCTCGGCATCGGCGCACGTGGCCTGGGCGTGATGGTACTGGCCTTCATCGCGGCGGTCTGTCTCGTCATCGGCGTGTCGGCTTTGTGTGAAGGCGCGCCGGTGGCCCGGTTGGCGTGGTTCGCCGCGCCGGTTGTGCTGTTTCTCGGCGCGATGGATGCGTCCTCCGCGTGGCGCGTGTATCTCGCGCTGCACCGGCGCGAGTCGGCGGGCGCGGCGGCCTGGGCGGACCGTCCGCTGCTGGTGAGCAAGGGCTACGCGAAGACCGTCACGGAAGAGGACTACGCCCCGCTCGGTCGTGCCGGCGAGGCCGAGCCTTCAATTCTGCTCGGCGGTATCGGACGCGATTTCAGGTTGCGGAAGTACGCGCTGGCGCTCCCGCTCGTCGATCTCACTGGTCACCTCGGCATTTTCGGACCGCCGGGCACGGGCAAAACCAAGACGTTTCAACTGTCGCTCATCCGGCAATGGGCCGCCCACGGCGCCGCGGTGGTGCTCGACATCAAGGGCGAACTTTTCGCGTGCAGCGCCCACTACTACCGCGACCGCTACCGGCTCGACTTCATTCATCCTGAAAGTTCCGACCGGCTCGGCCTCATCCGGCGCATTCACGGCGACGCCAATCTGGCGGGCGAACTCGCGGCCATCATCTGCGGGATGAAGGGCGAGTCGTCGGAAGGCGGCGACAACGAGCAGTTCTGGCAGCAG
>JAAFHI010000355.1 GCA_013298335.1 Actinomycetota bacterium | reverse complement strand
ACGTTCCGTTGGGGAAAACCTGTGTCGCCCGGAATTGATGTTCAACCGTTGGCTTTGAATGTTGTTTGGAAACGTATTTAGACTAAGTCTAAATTGAGCGACGCGTCAAGGACGATTTTCTTTTCCTGGATTAAAAGAAACAAAACTTTCCGGAGTCCGCCGCGGATACACGACTTTTTTTACCGGTTCACGTTTTCAAAAACCGAAAAACGGTGGATTCGGAACAGGTTCGCAATTTTCTAAAGCGGTTCAGGTTCGTTCTTGGGACGTATTGGAAGCCTCAGTCCGTTTTACAAATGCCTCAGTCGGTTTCGGCTTTTCACGGGATCGTTTTTTCTTCCACCGCCATATGCCCTGCCCTCAAGGACAGGGCTATTTCCTTTTTGAAGCCCCGTGAACGGGACTCGGAAATGAGAAAAACAGGTTTGAGCCTCGTTCACGAGGCTTGTTTTTCAATAGCCCTGTCCTTGAGGGCAGGGTGAATGGCCCCGACTTTGAGGAACGACCTATTCGCTTTCTATTGCGGCTGGCGCAGTTGCACGAGGTCCCACAGGTTTCCGCACAGATCCTTGAACACAGCCACCGTCCCATAGGGTTGTTCGGACGGCTCGCGAAAGAACTCGACGCCTTTTGATGTGTACGCGTTGAAGTCGCGCCAGAAGTCGTCGGTGTAGAGAAACAGAAACACGCGCCCGCCGGTCTGATTGCCGATGCGCACGGACTGTTCGTCGCCGACCGCGCGCGCCAGCAGGAGTTTCGCGCCTCCACCGTCGCCGGGCGGCGCGACGATGACCCAGCGTTTGTTCTGCTCCGGCATGAACGAATCGTCAATGAGCGTAAAGCCGAGCGTCCCGACGTAAAAGGCGATGGCTTCGTCATAGTCGCGGACGACGAGCGAGATGAGTCCGAGTGATTGTTGCATGGGATATGTCCGAATTTACGAATTGGTCTTCGTGATGCGTGCCAATGTTCACCAAAGAAACGGCATGTGACGACATGAAATTGGTGCGTGACAACCTGAAATCGCGTCTTCATTGAAAAAGCACGGTCCGAAACGGCACAGGCACCGCACAAAACAAGACCGGTGCGCCTCCAGGTTCATTCCGGAGGCGCACCGGCTCTTCGTTGGCAACGGATTCCGACTGTTTACCAGGGGAGGGTATTGCCGAGATGGAAGAATCCGCCCGTCGGGCCGTCGGCGGGAAGCGTCGCCATCCGCACGGCGGTCTTCGCACCTTCTTCGATCGTCATGGTCGCGTTCGGATTCGCATCCGTTTTGACCTCGCCGGGATGGGTTGAATTTACCTTCACGGGCGTGTGCCTGAGCGCGTCCGCGAGGTGGACGGTGAAGGCATTCAGCGCGGTTTTGCTTGAGTTGTAGGCAAACGGCTTGACGTCTCCCAGCGGCGAATCGGGCAGGGAATGAAGCGTCAGCGAGCCGAGTCCGCTGGACTGGTTCACGATGCGGCCCTGTTCGCTCCTGAGAATGAGCGGCAGGAGTCGCTGGGTCAGGTCGATGAGTCCGAAGAAATTGCCTTCGTAGGTTTTGCGGATCAGGTCCATCGGAACCGTATCGGCCTTGTATTCCCAGTCGATGGCAAACCCGGCGTTGTTGACCAGTACGTCGAGTTTCCCGAATTCGTCCTCGATGTACTTCCTTACGGGTTCGAATCCGGCGGCGTCTTCCATATCCAGCTTCACGAAGCGGGCGTCGATGCCTTCGCCGACAAGCTGGTCGGCGGCGACTTTCCCCAATTCGGAATTTCGGGCCGACAGAATCACGGTAAACCCGAGCTTTCCGAGTTGGCGGCAGATTTCGAATCCGATTCCCTTGTTGGCTCCGGTGACCAGAGCGACCGATTTTTGCGAGGTCATGACAATTTCATCCTTTTGTGAAGAACGCGCGGCCCCCCGGCATTTCTTGTGTATCAATGAATCTGGTTGAGTTCCTTGAGGATTCCTTCAAATGAACTGGAATCGTAGAAGAACCGCTCGTGAATGATTTTCCCGTCTTTCCACGTGTGCAGCGCGAGTTCGTCGAGCTGTCCGCGAAAGCCGTCAACGGTGGTGGCGTCAAAACTCCACTGGATCACCGAATGGTCGCCGTCTACGAGAACCGCGCCGATGCCGAAGTCATGAATTTCCTTGAGGGCGGCGTTGACCTTGTTCTGGCGTTCGATGCTGAGAGCGCGACCCTTGCGAGGCGGAAGCTGGTTTTCCTGCGAGATGCAGTCTTCGTGGTAGAAGGTATCGTAGACTTCCTCGACGGAAGCGCGGTTCTTGACGAGTTCCAGTAAAGCCATCACTGATTCACGCGTGGTCATGGGGCTGTATCCTTTTCTGTGAAATTCGTTGGTATCAGGCTTCGGTTCCGGCCAGCAGCATGCCGGGGAGGAACGTGGACATATACTTTTCAGCGCCTTTCGGATTGCTCAGAAGCAGCGCCGAAACCTGCGCCGCCTGTTCGCCCGGATAGACGTCCTCTTCGCCGTCGGCGAGGCCCTGCAACGTGGCGCGGACGACTTCGCCGGGCGCGACTTTCGGATTCGGCCATTCCTTCGCCAGATCGGTATCGACCGTACCGGGCATGACGCCGACGACCAGCGTGCCCTGCGCCGCGAGTTCGGCCCGGACGCCCTGCGTCATCGAAATCGCCGCCGCTTTCGACGCGCTGTAGGAACCGCTGAACGGCAGGTTCACTTTCCCGAGCAGCGACAGGATGTTCACGATTGCGCCGCCGCCGTTGGCTTTCAGAACCGGCGCGAACACGCGGCACATGCCGAGCATGCCGAAGTAGTTCACTTCCATCTCGGCCCGCGCCGCTTCGAGGTCGGCGGCGGCGATGAGTCCCGCGTTGAGTGACGTGCCGGCGTTGTTGACCAGAATCGTCACGTCGCCGCAGGCCGCCGCCGCGGCTGCCGCGGACGCTGGTTTGGTCACTTCAAGCTGCAAGGGAACGACCCGCGCGGGATCGTGTTCGACCAGATGCGAGACCTTGTCGAGACTTCGCGCGGCGACATAGATCTTCGCGACCCCCGCATCGAGAAACTGACTGACGAAATGTCCGCCGATGCCGCCGTTCGCGCCGGTAATGAAGACAACTGAGCCTTGAATGTTCATTGGAACTCCTTGGAGCTGAGGAAAAGGTGTTGGGTATCGGGTGTCGGGTTTCAGGTTTTTGAAAAGGCGTCGGATGTTGGTGAAAGTTTTTTTCAATTCAGGTCAAGCGGTTTTCACCTGAAACCCGACACCTGAAACCCGACACCTTTTCAATGAGCGCCTGCGCCGCCCGCGCCGGGTTTGACTTTGCGAGTGAAAAGAATCGTGCTTCCGACGACGATCAGCAGCGCGCCCATCAGGAAAAAACAATCGTTGAAGGCCATCACGTTCGTTTCCCGTCGGACGGTGCCGTCGAGAATGGCAATGGCCTTGGCTTTGGCTTCCATCGGCGCGACACCGCGTCCGACCAGTCCCCTTTCGATCGCGTTCAAACGCTCCTGAACCGCCGGGTTGGACTGGCTCACGAACTCGCCCTCGCGATTGGAATGGAATTTCTGCCGACGGGTCAGCGTCATGCCGATGAGGGCGATGCCGACCGAGCCGCCGAGATTCCGCAGCATGTTGAACAGCGAGGACGCCGAACCCGCGTTTTCCTTCTCGATGCCGTTGGTGGCAAGCGTCGAAAGCGGCACGAGAATCAGGGGTTGGCCGATGGCGCGGACAAGCTGGGCCGGGATGAACTGGTCATATCCGTAGAGATTCGTCATCGAGGCGTTCATCAGGCAACTGACGCCGAACAGGGTCGTCCCGATGAGCACCAGGAGCCGCGCGTCGATGGATTTCATCAGGCGCGGCACGAGCGGAAGGAGCAACAGTTGTGGAAAGCCCGACCACGCCACGACGGTCCCGATGTCGAGCGCGTTGTAGCCCTGAATCTGGCCCAGATAGAGGGGAAGGATGAACACGCTGCCGTAGAGCCCCACTCCGAGGACGAAATTCACGAGCGAGCCGAATCCGAAATTCCGTCGTCCGAACAGCCGCAGGTTCACGAGCGGCTTCGGCGTAGTCAGTTCAATCACGACAAACGAGGTCAGCCCGATGAAGGCGGCAATGGCACAGTTGCGAATGTTCGGGTCGCCGAACCAGTCCTTGCGATTTCCTTCTTCGAGAAAAATCGTGAAGGTCCCGAGCCCGACGGCCATGGTCAGGATGCCCCAGTAATCCGCGCCCTTCAGGAGTTTGAGCTGCATCGGCTGGGGAGCGATGGCGTACCACACGGCGGCGATGAGCAGCGCGCCGGGGAAAATGTTCAGATAGAAAATGTATTCCCAGCCGAAGTTGTCGGTCAGCCACCCGCCGATGGCCGGTCCGATGGAAGGCGCGAAGGTTGCGGTGATGCTGAACAGCGCCAGCCCGAACGGCTGTTTCGACGGGGGCAGCGTGGTCAGGATGATGCTGAACGCCATCGGAATCAGTACGCCGCCGGTGAATCCCTGACAGGCGCGAAACAGGATCATGCTGTTGAGGTCCCACGCGAAGGCGCACAGCACCGAGAAAATCAGGAACAGCACCGAATTGACCAGCAGGTACTTCCGAATCGAAAACACCTTCGACAGCCAGCCAGTCAGCGGAATGACGATGATCTCGGCCACGAGGTATGACGTCGAGACCCACGCGCCTTCATCGGGCGTGGCGGCGAGCGCACCCTGAATGTCGCGGAGGGAGGAATTGGTAATCTGGATGTCGAGCACCGCCATGAAGGCCCCGAGCAGCGAGCCGATGACGGCGATCCAGCATTTGAGCGTCGGCCTGGCCTCGGCGGATTTGGGGTCGCCGATGGCGCACCCGGTCTGGGCGGCGACGATGGTAGTGGTCCCGACGGGCTGCGTGATGACCGGCATAC
>JAAFHI010000116.1 GCA_013298335.1 Actinomycetota bacterium | reverse complement strand
TCAGGTAAGAAAAAGCAGGCAACGTGAATTTTTTGCTTGACGGATTCCGCCGAAAAACGACGCTCTTTCCCTGACCCCTGACCCCTGACCCCTGACCCCTTTTCTATGCTGCCTTCCGACGTTCAACACCTGCTCACCGAAACCGGCGCGTTGCTGACCGGTCATTTTCTTCTGAGTTCCGGGCTTCACAGCCAGAACTACGTCCAGTGCGCGCGGCTGCTGCAATTTCCGAGCGTGGCCGAACAGATCGGTAAAGCCTTGGCCGAGAAGCTTTTGGCGGTTGCCGAACCGCCTGATTTCGTCGCCGCGCCGGCCATCGGCGGCATCGTCATCGCGCATGAGGTTGCGCGGGCGCTCGGCGTCCGGTGCATTTTTACCGAGCGCGAGCAGGGCGAAATGACCATTCGGCGCGGGTTTGCGGTCGAGGCGGGCGAACGCGCGTTCGTGGTCGAAGATGTGGTCACCACCGGCGGTTCGACGCGGGAAACGATGGTTGCATTGGAAAAAGCGGGCGCGGCGATCAGTGCCGTCGGTTCGATTATCGACCGGAGTTCCGCGCCGGTCGATCTGGGTGTCCCGCGTGAAAGTCTGATTGAACTTCAGATCCCGACCTATTCGCCGGATGACTGTCCGTTGTGCAAGGCGGGCATTCCGGCGGTCAAACCCGGCAGCCGGACGGCCAAACCCGCCTGAATCGGCGTTGCCGGAGACGGTTGCATCTGCTTTGGATTTTCCGCATCATCGGCGCTGAAAAAAGCCGTCAACTCCCCGCATAATCCCGAGTGACCTGAAGGTTGCCCGAAATGGGTACTTCTTCGACAAAACTGGTCTGTCTGGCGGTGTCGGCGTTCCTGCTGGCATCCGTCGGGTGTTCCGCCACCCGGACGCCGATTCGGGTGGGGATTCTCCATTCGATGAGTGGCACGATGGCAATCAGCGAAGCCGCCGTCGCCAATGCCGAAACGATGGCGATTGACGAAATCAACGCGGCGGGTGGCATCAACGGTCGGCGCGTTGAAGCCGTCATCGTGGACGGCAAGTCCGACGCGGCCACCTTCGCCGCCGAAGCCGAACGGCTGATTACACGGGAAAACGTCTGTACCGTATTTGGCTGCTGGACCTCGGCGAGCCGCCGGACGGTCGTGCCGGTTTTCGAAAAATACGATCATTTATTAGTGTATCCCCTTCAGTACGAAGGACTTGAACAGTCTCCGAACGTCGTTTACACCGGGGCCGCGCCGAACCAGCAGATCATTCCGGCGGTCAAGTGGTGCTCCGACAATATCGGGAAGCGGTTTTTTCTGGTCGGCTCGGACTACGTGTTTCCCCGCACCGCGAACGCCATCATCCGCGATCAGATCACCGCGATGGGCGGCGAAATCGTCGGCGAGGAATATCTCCTGCTCGGGAGCCGGGACGCCGACGCGGTCGTCCGGAAAATCGTCGAGACGAAACCGGCGGTCATCCTCAACACCATCAACGGCGACAGCAACATCTCTTTTTTCAGGTCCTTGCGGGCGGCGGGCATCACCCCGGACAAAATTCCGACCATGTCGTTCAGTCTGGCGGAAGACGAGCTGCGGACGCTCGACGTGGCGAACATGGTCGGCGACTTCGCGGCGTGGAACTATTTTCAGAGCATTCAGAGCGAGGGAAACCGCGAGTTCGTGCGGCGGTTCAAGGAGAAATTCGGCGCGAACCGCACGACCGACGACCCGGTCGAGGCGGGCTACATCGGGGTCAAACTCTGGGCGCAGGCGGTGGCCGAAGCCGGAACCGACGATGTCCGGACCATTCGCGAACACATCCGGCGGCAGAGTCTCGAAGCGCCGAGCGGCATCGTCTACGTCGATCCGGAAACGCAGCATACGTGGAAGGTCGTCCGCATCGGGCGGATTCGTCCCGACGGACAGTTCGACATCGTGTGGAACTCCGAATCGCCGATTCGTCCGATTCCGTTTCCGGTGTACCGCTCGCGGGCGCAGTGGAACGAACTGCTCACCGGGCTGAACGCCGGGTGGGGCGGCGCGTGGGCGAATCCGGGGAAAAAGTAGAAGGGCCACGGATGACACGGATGACACGGATTCAGAAAAAACATTCTTTCAAATGACGGAACGACGCAGCCCCGAAACATCAACCGCTCCATTTTTCAGCCGCCGGTCGCTGGCCGGTCGGCTGTTGTGGTGGTTTTTGTGCATCTCGTTGCTGCCGTTGGGGGTTGCGACGTGGGTGACCTACGCCACGACCGACGCGGCGGTGCGGCGGTCGGTGGCGGAAAACCTGCGGGCCATCGCGGAGGCGAAGGCGGACCAGATCGAGGCGTTCGCGCGGGAGAGCAAAAAGGGCGTGTCGGCCATTTCGCGGAGTCCCGAACTGGCGCGGGCGCTCGAAGCCTACGGCGGGGCGCTCGCGGGTGGGGTTTCATCGCCGAAATACGTTGAAGTTGACCGGGCGAACCGTCCGTTTCTGAGTTCCTACACCGAATCGGCGGGGTATCCCGATTTGTACCTGCTGACGCCGAACGGCGACCTCGTTTTCGAGGTGAAGGCGGGCGCGGAGGTCGGGACCAACTTCCTCACCGGGCCGAATCGCGGTTCGCAGCTTGCCAAGGTCTTCGACCGGGCGAAAACCCTGCTCGAAACCGAGATTTCCGACTTCGAATATTCCTCGCGCACCGGATCGCACGTCGCCTACATCGCCGCGCCGGTCTATCAGGGCGGAAAGGTCATCGGGGTCGTCGCGTTCCGGTTGAGCAACGCCGCCATCGCCGCCATCGTGAACAACTACACGGGGTTGGGGCGGACCGGCGAAACGCTCGTCGGTTCGAGGGCGGGCGACCACATTACCTTTGTCGCGCCGACCCGGCACGATCCGCGGGCCGGGTTCAGCCGGAAAATCCGTATCGGCGGCGCGTCCGGGGAGGCGTTGCAGCGGGCGGTGCGGGGAATGCGCGGCGGCGGCGCGTTTACCGATTACCGGAATGTCGAAAGCGTCGGCGCGTGGAGCTATCTGCCGTCGCTGCGCTGGGGAATGGTGGTGAAGATTGACGCCGACGAGGCGTTTGCGCCGCTCGCGAGTTACCGGCGGGCGACGCTGATTCTCGGCGTTTTACTGGTGGTCGCGGTCATCGGCGTCGCCGGATTTCTGGCGCGTTCAATTGCGGAACCGCTGGTCCGGCTGACGCGGGCGGCGGCGCTGATTTCGGGTGGCGATCTCAAACAGCGGGTGCCGGAATCCGGCCAGGACGAAATCGGCGAATTGAGCCGGGCCTTCAACCGGATGACCGCCGATCTTTCGGAACTCTATGAAACGATTGAGGAAAAGGTCCGGACCCGGACGCGCGAACTTCAGGACGCCAACGAACAGCTTGAAGCCACGCGCGAGCAGGCGGAAGCGGCGAACCGGGCGAAAAGCACGTTTCTCGCCAACATGAGCCACGAACTGCGGACGCCGCTCAACGCCGTCATCGGCTACAGCGAGATGCTTCAGGAAGAGGCCGAGGATACGGGACAGGAAGCCATGATTCCCGATCTTCAAAAGATCAATTCCGCCGGAAAACACCTGCTCGAACTCATCAACGCGGTGCTCGACCTGTCGAAAATCGAGGCCGGGAAGATGGATGTGTATTATGAGACCGCCGAGGTCGGCGGGCTGCTCCGGGGTGTCGCGGGCATCGTCGAGCCGCTCGCGGCGAAAAACAGAAACCGCTTCGAGGTGATCTGCCCCGCCGATATCGGCGATCTTCGCGCCGACGTGACCAAAGTTCGCCAGACGCTGCTGAACCTGTTGAGCAACGCCTTCAAATTCACCCACGAAGGCACGGTAACGCTCGAAGCCCGTCGCGAACCGGCGGGGAAGGCCGAATCCATCGTTTTTCACGTCCGGGATACCGGCATCGGGATGACGCCAGAGCAGCAGGCGAAGGTTTTCGAGGAATTTTCGCAGGCCGACGCCTCGACCACGCGCAAATATGGCGGCACCGGTCTCGGGCTTTCGATCAGCCGGAAGTTTTGCCGGATGATGGGCGGCGACATCGTTCTGACCAGTGAGGAAGGTACGGGTTCGACTTTTACGGTCACGCTTCCGGCTGACGGAAAACCCGTCGAGGAGTCGGTCGAACTGCCTGAAGCGGCGATTGCCCTCAAAGCCGGGCCGGGAAGTACCGTGCTGGTCATTGACGACGATGAATCGGCGCGCGATCTGATGGTGCGCCATCTTTCAAAGGACGGTTTTTCGGTCGTGACCGCCGCCTCGGGGGACGACGGGCTGCGGCTGGCGCGCGAAATGAAACCCGACGTCATCACGCTCGACGTGATGATGCCCCGGACCGACGGCTGGACGGTGCTGGCCGCCCTCAAGGCCGATCCCGCGCTGGCGGCCATCCCGGTCGTGATGACGACGATGGTGGACAACCGGACGCTCGGCTACGCGCTCGGCGTCTCGGAATATCTGACGAAACCGATTGATCGCTCGCGCCTTTCGGAGGTACTTGAAAAATTCCGCCGCGACGGACGCGACTTTACGGTTTTAATCGTGGATGATTCGCCGTCCATCCGGGAAATGACCCGGCGGACGCTCGAAAAGGAAGCCTGTCGGGTGCTGGAAGCCGAAAATGGTCGCCGCGCCCTGGAAATGCTTGAAAACGGGCTTCCGGACCTGATTCTGCTCGATTTGATGATGCCCGAAATGGATGGCTTCGAGTTTGTCGAGGAAACCCGCCGCAACGAAACGTGGCGGGGGATTCCCATCGTCGTCGTGACCGCGAAGGACGTTACCGAGGACGACCTCCGCCGCCTCGGCGATGCCGCGCGGGCCATCGTTTCGAAGGGCGACGATCAGGTCGAACATCTCCTGGCCCAGATTCGGACGCTTTCCGCGCGAACGGGCCAAACCGCCGAGGAGTAAACATGCCGAAAATACTGCTGGTTGAAGACAATGAAATGAACCGCGACATGCTCAGTCGGCGGCTCGAACGCAAGGGGTTCGAGGTCGTCTGCGCGGTGGACGGTCAGCAGGGTGTCGAGATGGCGTCCAGCCACGCGCCCGACCTGATTCTGATGGATTTGAGCCTGCCGGTGCTCGACGGCTGGGAAGCGACGCGCCGGTTGAAGGCCGCGCCCGAAACGGCGGGAATTCCGGTCATCGCGCTCACCGCCCACGCGCTCGCGGGCGACCGGGAACGCGCGCTCGAAGCCGGGTGCGACGACGTTGACACCAAACCCGTCGAATTGCCCCGCCTGCTGGAGAAAATCGAGGCCGGGTTGAAGAAGTCGTAACTGTTCAGAGTCCCCCGCTGATGGTTTTTGAAAAATTGTTTCGGCAATAACCGGTTGGTTCGATTCCGTGGAGGTGCGAATGCACCGATAGAAAATAGCCGCGCCCGTGAGGGCGTGGTTCACGTGGCGAGTTGTCGGAGCGCCAACGGCGCGGCACAGAAAACGAATATGTCGCCGCTGACGCGGCTCACGATTTTTTCGCTCATCCACCCCGCCCTGACGGGCGGGGCTATTCTCTGCCGACGCATCCGCGCCTTTCCGGAATAAAGCCAGTCGCAAATGACCGAATCAATTTTTCAAAGACCATGAAGAGGCTCAACCTGTCCTTATTCAATGACTTAGCCCCGTTCACGGGGCTTGAAAAAAGGTAGCCCTGTCCTTGAGGGCAGGGCGCTCGCGTTATTCAACCTCACGCTTCGAATTGCCGTTTCCGTTCCGCGATGTCCGATTTTCATCCCGAACAGCCACCGAAAAAGACCGCCGAAGCCGGTTTCGCCGTCTCGGGGTCGAACTGCGCCTCGCTGCACTGGGAATTCCGGACGCCGCTCACGTCGATCATCGGGTACGTCGAGATTCTCCTCGAAGACGTGGTCGATCTCGGCGCGGATTCCTTTTGCGCCGATCTCGAAAAGATTCTGGAATCCGGGAAGCAACTGCTCGCGCTGGTGGATACCGCGCTCAATCCGGGGCGGTTTCATGGCCGCGTCGTGGAGAGCGAACTCGACGAAATGGCGGCGACCATCCGCCACGACGTCCGGGCGCGGCTCAATCCGATTATCGGGTACTGCGAACTGCTCATCGAGGAAGCTGTCGCCGAAGGACTCAAGGCGCTGCTGCCCGATCTCGAAAAAATCCTCGTCGCGGCCCGCCAACTGGTTCAACTCGCCGACAGCATCATCAGCCTGACCTTTCTGGAGGACGCGCCCGCCCAGCCGTCCGCCGAATCCTTCGTCACGCGCTCGGCGGACGCGAGCGATCTGCGCAATTCCCTCAAACCGAAAGCGGAAAGGGCGGTTGGACGGATTCTCGTCGTGGACGACGATCCGATGAACGCCGCGCTGCTGACGCGCTATCTCGAACGCCAGGGCTATGAAGTGGGCCGCGCCGGAAACGGGCTGGAAGCGCTCGCCGTCGTCGCCCAGGGGATGCCCGATCTGATGCTGCTTGACGTGTTCATGCCGGAACTGGACGGTTTCGGCGTACTGGAACGGCTCAAGGCCGAATTTGCCGACCGCGCGATGATGCCGGTCATCGTGCTGTCGTCGTCAAACGAGATGGACCACATCGTCCGGTGCATCGAAATGGGCGCGGAGGATTACCTCACCCGTCCGCTCAATCAGGTGCTGCTGCGGGCGCGCATCGGCGCGAGCCTCGAAAAGAAGCGGTTGCGCGACACGGAAGTCGAACGGCTGGAAGAATTGAATCGGGCGAACACCGAACTCCAGCGTCGCAACGCCGAATTGAAATCCAAGAACGCCGAACTCGAAATCGCCCATCGGCAGGCCAACCGGATTTTCTCGGCGCTGGCCGAGGCGCTGCCGGGGACGGTTCTCGATGCCAAGTTCCAGCTTGAATCGAAGATCGGCGAGGGCGGTTTCGGCGTGATTTTTCGTGGCACGCAACTCGCCCTGAACCGGCCCGTGGCGGTGAAGATTTTTCGTCCGCAGGGCGGAAACGATTCGGTCGAGGCGCTCGAACGCTTCCGCCGGGAGGGCGTTTCGGCCTGTCGGGTCAATCATCCGAACGCGGTGGCAGTGCTCGATTCGGGCGTGTCGCATGAGGGCATCGCCTACATGGTGATGGAACTGCTCGTCGGGCATTCGCTGGCCGATGAACTCAAGTCGCGGGGGCGATTTTCATCCGAAAGGGCCGTGGCGATCGCGCTCCCGCTCTGCGACGCGCTCGCCGCCGCGCATCAGGAAGGCGTCATTCACCGCGACATCAAGCCGGACAACGTTTTTCTTCACCTCGGTCCGGAGGGAGAAGCGGTCAAGGTGGTGGATTTCGGCATCGCCAAACTGGTCGGGGCTGAATTCACCGGCGGAGAAACGCTGACCGGCGTGGGAATGCTGGTCGGGACCGGGTTGTACATGTCGCCCGAGCGCATCGTCGGCCTCGCGTACGACGGGCGCACCGATGTCTACAGCGCGGGCATCGTCCTTTATCAAATGCTCACCGGGCGGCTGCCATTCGACGCGGGAGACGAGGGAAATTTCGTCACGCTCGCGATGAAGCATCTCTCGCAGCCCGTTCCGCCGCCCCGCCGGTTCAACCCGGAGATTCCCGAGGAACTTGAGGCGGTGATCCTGAGAATGCTGGCGAAGGACCCGAACGACCGGCCCACGGCGGCGGAACTTGTGGTCGAACTCGACGACATCGCGGTCCGGCACGGTTTCGAGGCGGTCGTGTTGCCCCGGCGGACGCCGCGCGCGCTCACGACCGGTCGTCTCAAGACGATTGCCGCCGAACTGACGACGGACGGGGACGATTTCAATTCCTCGGTGACCAAAACGAGTTCAAAGCCGCTGTTGTAAAGCTGGCGCGCAAGATGCGCGCGCTCCAATAAAACCGGCGCGCAGGATGCCCGTTCCAGGCAAAAAACAGCGCGCGGG
>JAAFHI010000578.1 GCA_013298335.1 Actinomycetota bacterium | reverse complement strand
GGTACTCATTTGACTTTCAAAGGCGGGACTTCGCTTTCAAAAGTCTATCGGCTGATTGAACGTTTTTCCGAAGACATCGACATCATCATTGACCGTCGGTGGCTGGGATTCGAGGAAGCCCAAGAACCTCAGCCGGAATCCTCGAATACCCAAAGGAAAAAACAGGTCGAGCGCCTGAAGCTGCTCTGCGAGAAACAGATTCATAACCGTTTGCTTCCGATTCTAACGGACGATTTCAGGGATCATCTTCCGACAGGACTGAGCTGGGAACTCAAAATGGATGACGATGAAGGTAGCACCATTCTTTTTGAGTATCCGATTTCCGGGACCGATACCGGTTCGGCTTATATCAGTCGGTTTGTCCGAATCGAAGCCGGGGCCCGGTCTGATGACTGGCCTTCGGAATTGGCATTGATCCGCCCGTTCGTTGCCGAAACTATCCCCGATCTGATCGAGGACGCCGAAACCGAAGTCCGGGTCATCCTGCCGGAGCGGACATTCTGGGACAAGGCGACGATTCTGCACATCGACAACCAGCTTCCGCCCGAGAAACCGCCGCGTCGAAATCTCTCCCGACATGCCTACGACCTACACGCCATGATTCGGTCGGGCATCGGCGAGCGTGCGTTGGCCGACCCGGATCTCTTCAAGCGCGTCGTTGACCACACGGTAATTTTTTTCCCTCGCGGCGGTGCAAGCTACGACGAACTCCGACACGGGAAGATTCGCCTGGTACCGCTGCCTTCCCGAATCGACCACTGGCGGAGTGATTACGCGAGGATGCGGGAAATGTTTTTCGGCGAACCGGTCGACTTTGATGAAATCGTGGCGACGTTGGGCGAATTCGAAAGAGTCTTTAACGAGTCTCCCGTCGAAGGAGCGGAAACTTCGGACTGAAGGAAAGAAAAAGGCAATGTGACGTTTCCGCCGCCAAAGCCTCCACCAACAAGATTGGCTTATCGACGGAGGCGGTCGAACGCGCTGCAATTCTCTGATGCCGAGAACGAGGCGCAGCGTTCGGCGCTGGTTTTCGCGCATCCGGTCCAACTCGCATCCACTTTCGCAACCTCCCTCCATCCGGTCCTCCCTAAAAAGTTAGAGTATTGCGTGCCCGGTTCATTCGCCCCGGCCATCGTTGCGTCGTCACCATCCTATTTGTCCCGACACTTCAATCACAGCCGCACTGTCCTGAAGGAGATTCGGTTTCGACCTGGATGGTGGTGTGCTCGATGCCGAACCGGTCGTGCATGTCCCGCGCGATCAGGTTCAGGCTATTCGAGAGCCAGCAGTCGGGATCGACGACCAGGTGGGCGGTGAGCGCGGGTTCGGTCGTGCTCATGGCCCAGACGTGGAGATCGTGAACGGCCAGGCAGCCGGGGTGTTCGAGTAGACCCGCCCGGAGTTCGGCGAGGTCGATGCCGGCCGGCACCCCGTCGAGGGCGAGGTCGACCGATTCCCGAAGAAGTCCCCAGGTTCCGACCAGAATCACGACGGCGACGACGAGGCTCACCACCGGGTCGATCCAGGCAAGGCCGGTCAAGAGGATGATCCCACCGGAAATGACGACCCCCAGCGATACCCCCGCGTCGGCCGCCATGTGGAGAAAAGCCGCGCGCACGTTCACATCTCCCTTCTTGCCCGACATGAACATCCAGGCGGTGACGGCGTTGACCACGATTCCGATTCCGGCCACGATCATTACGATGCGCCCGCTCGGCTGGGAAGGCGCGCCGAACCGATGCACGGCCTCCCAGATGATCGCCCCCACCGCGACAAGCAAGAGGACGGCGTTGGCGAGGGCGGCGAGAATCGACGATTTCCGAAATCCGTAGGAATATCGCTCCGAGGGTTTGCGTTTCGTCAACCAGGCCCCGCCCCAAGCCAGGACGAGTCCGGCCACGTCGCTCAGGTTGTGGCCGGCGTCGGCCATGAGGGCGAGCGAGTTCCCCACCCACCCGAACCCGAATTCGATGATGACGAACGCGAGGTTCAGAGCAATGCCGATGGCGAAAGCGCGGCTGTAATCGGTTGTACCGTGCGAGTGACCGTGATCGTGAGACATGGGCGGCATGACCTTTCCCTTTAGAATAGAAGCCAACGCGGCGTCGAGCGTCGGTAGGCATGGTAGGCGGGACCGAATTTCTGTCCGAGGGCCCGCTCCTCGGGACCGATCTGGAAACGGTTCAGGTAAAGGATGAAAAGGAGGGGGAAGGCGAAGCCGAACGGATGAGCCAGAAACACGGCCCATCCGAAGAGCATGAGGAGAAACCCCGTGTACATCGGATTGCGACTGATCCGGTAGGCCCCCTGCGTGACGATCCGCGCGGCGGCGCCGGGTGTGGTTGGACTGACCGTGGTCTGCGCTTTCCGGAATGCCGCCACCCCCGCGACGCAAAAAATGATGCCGAGCCCGAAGAGGAAGAAGGCGACGATTCGGAAGGTCCCCGCGGCGTGGACCGGCCCGGAGCTGGTCGCGATCCACATCGCCCCGGCAAACAGGAGGACCAGAACCGCCGGTGGGACTCTGAGTTCCAGCCATGCCGGGAATCCGGTTTCTTTTGCCGGGGATTTCTGGTCATTGGTGTGACGAGCCATTGAGTGTCCTTGTCCTTAACGAACGAGAGATTCCGTTTGGGGTTCATCCGAGTCATGGGAAGACGGTATGAACCATTCATACAGGGTCGGGAGCAGCCACAGGGTCAGCAGGGTCGAGGTAACGAGTCCCCCGATGACGACGGTTGCGAGCGGACGCTGCACTTCCGCGCCCGCCGTCGTGGAGAGGGCCATCGGCAGGAATCCGAGACTCGCCACGAGGGCGGTCATGAGGACGGGCCGAACCCGCGACTGCGCGCCTTCCCGAACCGCTTCGGCGAGTGACCGCCCCTCGCTTTTCAACTGGTTGATTGCGCTGACCATGACCAGTCCGTTCAGGACGGCCACGCCGAACAGGGCGATGAAGCCGACCCCGGCGGAGATCGAGAACGGCAATCCCCGCGCCGCGAGGGCCAGCACCCCTCCGACCGCCGCGAAAGGAATCCCGGTGAAGATCAGGGCCGCCTGCCGGGCCGAGCCGAAACTCAGGAACAGCAGTAGGAAAATTGTCAGGAGCGCGACCGGAACGACGATGAGCAGCCGGTCCGAGGCGCGCCGAAGATTCTCGAACTGTCCGCCCCAGGTCAGGTAGTACCCGGCGGGAAGCTGGACCTCGCGGGCGACCGCGGCCTGGGCGTCCCGGACGAACCCGGCGAGGTCGCGGCCGCGGACATTCAACTCGACCACCACCCGTCGCCGCGCGTCCTCGCGCGAGATTTGCGCCGGCCCTTCGACGACGGCGATGTCGGCCAGTTGAGAGAGAGGAATCCGGGCGCCGTTCGGGGCGGCGACGGGCAGATTCCGGATGGTTTCGAGGTCCCGCGACGACGCCTCGTTGAGCCGCACCGTGAGGGCGAATCGCCGTTCTCCCTCGTACACGAATCCGGCGGGCTTGCCGGCAACCAGCGACTCGACGAGCGCGTTGACGTCCTCGACGTTGATCCCGTGGCGTGCGATGGCGGCGCGGTCGATCCGGAACTGAAGCTGGGGGAGTCCCGACACCGCCTCGGCCTTGAC